>JAQBVM010000061.1 GCA_027623095.1 Verrucomicrobiota bacterium | reverse complement strand
CGGGTCCGAATCAAGAATCAACAACGGAGACCACCGAATCCAGAGCAGCGTGACGCTTCGGAACGGATCGCTCTGGTTCTGCCACAACGTATTCCTACCGGCGAATGACCCCCTTCGCACCTCAGTTCAATGGTGGGAACTCGATCTCAACGGCGGCATCCGGCAGTTTGGGCAGATTGACGACCCCACCAACAATCGTTTCTACGCGTTCCCGAGTCTCGCCGTGAATAAGAACAACGACGTATTGATCGGCTATACGCGATTCGCCGCTGATCAATTCGCGAGCGCCAATTATTCATTCCGCGCGGCGACCGATCCACCCAACACAGTGCGGCCTGACACGGTGCTAAAGGCGGGGGGATCGGCCTATTTGAAGAACTTCGGGGGCACGCGAAATCGGTGGGGGGACTACAGCAGCACGGTCGTTGACCCGCTGAACGAAATCGACATGTGGACACTTCAGCAATACTCAGCCACGGAGGCGAACACCTGGGGAACTTGGTGGGGCCGGTTTAACTTGGAGCCAGGCGGCGCACCGCCGTCCGTTTCGTCCTTAAAACCCCTGGCTGGAGGCGTGGGCGCAACCGTGACAATCACAGGAACCAAGTTCACCGACACCACAAGTGTGACATTCAATGGAGTGAACGCAGCCCGTTTCACGATAGAATCATCGAGCCGGCTCACAGCGGTCGTCCCGCTTGGAGCGAGTACCGGACCCGTTACGGTTTCCACGCTCGACGGAACCGCGGCCAGCTCCGATCGCTTTTCCGTGCTTCCGACTCCAGTGATCTCCGGTTTCTTTCCAAGCAGAGGCGCTGCAAACAGCAGCGTCGTCATCTCCGGACTCAATTTCGCAGGAGTATCCAACGTTCGGTTTAACGACATCGATTCGGCTGAATTCACAGTGAATTCACCAAGTCAAATTTCTGCCATCGTCCCCCCCGCTGCCACGACAGGGAAGATCACCGTCATTACGGCCAACGGCACCGCCACTGGCAGCTCGGATTTTGCGGTCACCTTGGAACCATCAATTTCCAGCTTTTCCCCGGTGAAAATCGGGGCTGGCGGCACTCTCGTCATTTCCGGCGCCAATTTCACCGGAGCGACATCCGTCTTGGTCGGAGGTCAGAACGCCGCGCAATTCTCCGTGGACTCGGTAACGCAGATTTCCGCCGCCATTCCGCCCACCGCTACCGGCGGTCCGATCGTAGTCGTCACACCCACTGGAACAGCGACTAGCAGCGATGCATTCATTGTCGTGTCCGAACCGGTAATTAGCGGATTTACACCCACCGACGGATTCGCTGGAACCAGCGTCACTATTACCGGAGCCAACTTGGGAGATGTGACGGATGTGATCTTCGGCCAGTCCAGCGATCCCAATTTCACTATCGATTCCTCACGGCAAATAACCGCTCGAGTTCCGCTTGGGACCACCACGGGATTGATCAGAGCAATCAGCGCGGGCGGTTCCGCGACCAGCGTGGAACCGTTCGTGGTTGTTCTGCCGCCTGCAAACGATGCGTTCGCTAACTCTCAGCAAATTGAGGGATCTTCAGGCGCTGTTCGCGGCAACAATCTCGGCGCCACGAAAGAAATCGGCGAACCGGACCACGCAGGCAGCGCGGGCGGACGCTCGGTCTGGTACCGATGGACGGCTCCTTCAGGCGGAACGTGGAATCTCCACACAACGGGAAGCGAGATCGATACAACTCTGGCAGTCTATACGGGAACACAGGTCGGTGCATTAACTCCCGTAGCGTCGAATGATGACGCGGACACCCGAACGGTTGCCAGCAGTCTCATATTCTCTGCTCTTGCAGGGACCGAATACAAGATCGCCGTAGCCGGATTCCGCGATACGTCGGGCACTCTTGATCTCTCTTGGATCAACGTCGCGTCACGGCCGACAATCGATGGCTTTTCACCGACTCGCGGCCCCGAGGGCGCAACTGTAAGCCTGCTTGGGGCAAACTTTTCCGGAACCGCACAAATCCGTTTCAACGATGTTCCCGCCACGGAATTCACAATCGAATCGCTGAATCGAATTACGGTCAAAGTCCCGATCAACGCAACGACCGGGCCGATCAGCATCACAACGAACACTGGCACCACGACAAGTTCGGACTTGTTCACAGTGACCCCCGCCGTCGAAAACGACAGTTTTGCAAACGCACGATTCATCTCAGGAAGTTCCGGTGAACTTAACGGGACCAATTCCGGGGCGACCTTTGAACCGGCAGAGCCTTTGCATGCTGGATCGACGCCGCTCAAGTCCCTTTGGTATCGCTGGACCGCTCCTGGGAATGGGATTTGGGCCTTCGACACACGCGGCAGCCGATTCGACACAGTTTTGGCGGTTTATACGGGATCGTCCGTGTCCGCGTTGACTCAAGTAAACAGCAACGACGACGATCAGGGCGCCACCTCCAGCCGGGTAACGTTTGTCGCATTCGCAGGCTCGACATATCACTTGGCTATCGACGGTTTTGGCGGCGCATTCGGGGATCTGGCTCTAAACTGGCGCTTCTCGGGGGATCTTCCCAAAATTCTCAGTTTCGCGCCTGTTCGAGGCAATATCGCCGCTGTCGTCACAATAACGGGCGAAAACTTCACGGCGGACACGTCCGTTGATTTTAATGGTATCGGAACTTCTTCAGTCGCGGTTGTCTCGGACACACAGCTAACCGTCACTGTTCCTTCAGGCGCCACCACCGGCCCAATTCGCGCTGCCACACCCCAAGGCGCCGCGCTCAGTTCTGTGTATTTTGTGGTGAGCAATTCGGACGCTCCGGCAAACGATCTCTTCTCCGGGGCTCAGAGTGTCACGGGCAGCAACTGGATCGTCAGCGGACGAACCCTGTCCGCCAGCAAAGAGCCGCAAGAGCCAAACCACGCCGGCGCTCCAGGCGGAAAATCGATCTGGTACAAATGGGTCGCTCCAGAGAACGCTTCGGTCACTCTAGCCACATCCGGCAGCAACTTCGACACAACGCTCGCGGTCTATACAGGGAACAGTCTGGACGGACTGAAAGTAATAGCGGTGAACGATGATGCGGACGGAGGGGCAACGAGCAAAGTCCAATTTAAGTCCGTGGCGGGCACGGAATACGAGATCGCAGTGGATGGGTACGACGGAGAGAACGGAAGTGTGATCTTGAAACTGGTTCCCACGGCGGAATCCGATGTGGTTTTCTTCTCGGGATTTGAGGCGACCGAAGGCTACGTCATCGATCAAACGATTGTCGGGCAGCAAGGTTGGGATCGCTCCGGAGCAGGAGACAACTTGATTGTTCAGCATCCAATCTTCGGCGGAGGCCAGCAAGCGCGGATCGGATTCTCGACATCCGGGAACACTGTCCGAAACTCCGTATGGCATCCGCTCGATAATACACTTCCGAGTGTCCGCTTCTCCGTTTCATTGATGATCATCGATTCGACAAATGAAGAGCACGACTTTTTCGATTGGTCCGTCTTCAATCTCGACGGCGAACATCTCTTCTCAATCGACTTTGACACTTTCGGGCGTTTTGTGAGTTACGAATTGGACGACGGCGAAGGATTGCTTCTCTCCGATGTGGGATTCGAAGCAGGACGCGTTTATCAACTCGGGGTATCAATGGATTTTCGGAATAATAGTTGGAGCGCGCTATTGGATCAAAACTTGATCGCCGAAAACCAGCCAATTTCATCTACGGGCGCGCCCTTAAACCTCGGTTTTATTGATGCCGTCTGGTTCACGGACGAAACACCGGGCAACAATGCGATGATTTTTGACAATTACCGTATCACGGCCGAGCCCAATTCCCCTCCCATCATCCTCGCCAACCCGCAAAACAAGACCGTTTCCCAGGGAGCGCAGGCTGCATTCGGAGTCGTTGCGAGAGGAACCGACCCGCTCGGGTACCAATGGAAGTTCAACGGCCGGGATCTAACCGGCTCGACGAACGCCGTCTTGACGCTCAACAGTGTGCTCCCAGTGCATGCGGGAACCTACACCGTGGAAGCCAGGAACACTCTTGGCGCTGCCACAAGCCAACCCGCGACATTGACAGTTACCGCAACCCCGCCTCCAGCCGCAGTTCTCGAGCTGAGCGCTGGACCATTGCAGCCGGACGGAGGTTTTCCGCTTACTTTGAAAAGCGCTCCCGGAATTCCATTCTCGATCGAAGTCTCAACCAATCTGCGTGATTGGACCGAAGTAACATCCGGCGTGAACACGAGCGGCGTTTTCACTTTCATCGGTTCGGCGGCTCCGAACTTTTCCGAACGATTCTTCCGCGCACGACAGACGCAATAGAACAGATTCAAACGTATGAAACGGATTCTTCATTTGACCGAGTTGGTCGCGAAAACACGTTCCATCAATTAGTCAGTGCCCGCCCGAAGCGCTGCAACGACACTTCAGACTTGGCCCGAGGCCTTCCAGGCCGCACTGGAATTTGGACATATTGCGGGCTCCGCCTCCCGGAGGGAGACATGAGAATAGCTCGGCAGTTCACTGCCGGGTTCGAATTGGCGATTGCGCAAGTCCCGCAGGGACGGCTGAATCCCCCAATGTCCTTCGTCAGAAGTGCGTCTCGCTGCTAAAGAAACACAACATTGATTACGATGAGCAGTATTTATGGGAGTGATTCAATCGTCCTTTCGGGACTTGGGCTCTTCTCTACGGAATCCCACCCTTGAAAGGGTGGGCTATTATCGATGCTCCCATCCGGGAGCTTGCAGTCGGAAACCTTCCTCGGTTGGAGCAACCACTGCCAGAAAATGTCCAAACTCCAGCGCGGCCTTCCAGGCCTCAGCACGATTGTCCCAGCGACACACTCGACTTGGTCTTCAGCTTTTCCCTGTTTTCACGTGCGGAATGGCCGCTCGCCGAATCGAAGCATTTCGCTGTCGCGTTAAGCGGGCTGCTTCACCTCATCAATAAGCTTCATCAGACGCCGGCCGTACGCGACATAATTCGCGCGCATCGCATCCTCGTTCGCTTTCCCGTTCGCGTTCGTGTCGTGGAACACGACAACCATATGCGGTTCGATTGAAATGCCCGCGTCGTATCCGCGAGCGAAAGCGTCTTTAAGAATATCACGCACACGCCCCTGCCCTTCACCGGGCCAGTTGTAATCCGCATCATTCTTTGCCGGATTCCAGGTCGCGTCCTTAATGTGGATATGGACGGTATGCTCCCGCAACTGCGTCCAGAACTCCCACGGATCCTGTTTCGGCCAGGGTTTCGATTTGGAGCGGTCCGGATTGAATATTGGATTCGCCGTGTCAAACACCCATTTTAATCCCGGTGCCTTCTCCAAAATCTCCAGCGCGTGCTTCGAACTCATGCCCCCATAGTTCATACAGTTCTCGTGCACAGGCTGAAGCCCTTCGTCGAGAAACATCTTTGTCACATCACGGACTCGCTCGAAAACTTCGTGCGGAATCTGATCATCCTCATCCCCAGGCTTTAAACTCATAATGCGGACATACGTTGTCCCGAGCCGTTTCATCCGGGGAATGGCCCGCCTGACTTCCGCCAACGTGACGTCGAACGGAGTTTGAACGGTCTTCGCCCAATTCATGACCGTGGATCCGAAGCAATACACACCAATGCCCGACTCATCGAGTTTTCGGACCACGATGTCGAACGCGGCATCCGGAATCTCGTGAAGATTCGCCTTGGGATAACCCGGCACCTCAACGCCGCGCATTTCGATCTGGTTCCACCCAAGCTCCCGGGTCGCCTGAATCTGGCCGTCGATGGACGAGGCCCCTTCATCACCAATACCTGTAAGAATCATAGAGAGTCAGAGTTTTGAATCGGAGTTTTACCGGCTGAACGATTTTGTGAAGTCCTCGCCCGCGGTCTGCACCACCTTTTTCTCAAATTTCGATTCGGCGATCAATTGGTTTAGTTTCTTTTCGTAAGCCGCGGCATCCAAGGGGAGGTCCACCACTTCGTTTATCAGCGAGGAATAAAGAGCCGCATTCGCCAATTCGACCGACCACACGCCTTCGGATGCCGGCGCGATCAGTGGTTCACCGTCCAATATCGCATTCACGAAATTGCGCGTAATGTCAGGGTGCTGGCCACCAGACCCATCAAATGGAATTTCCACATTCCAGGTGTCGGGTCGCGCAAACCCAGCGCTCGACGTCTTGCTGAACTCCAGCATCGACACCTCGTTTCGAATAAAAGTCAATTTGCTCTGCTCGAGAACCAGCTTGCCGCGTTCCCCTGCAATCTCCAGGCGGTTCGTTCCCGGAGATTCCCCGGTCGAGGTCACAAACACACCCGTCGCGCCGTTCGGAAACTCCATGTAGGCGGTCACATTGTCTTCGACTTCAATATCGTGATAGCGGCCCAATTGGCAAAAACCACGAACGCGCGCCGGTCGTCCGCAGAACCATTGAAGCAAATCAAGATTGTGCGGACACTGATTGAGAAGGACGCCGCCGCCCTCCCCCTTCCAAGTGGCTCTCCAGCCTCCGCTCGCATAATAAGCCTCGGTGCGATACCAATCCGTGACAATCCAATTGACTCGCGTCAATTTTCCAAGTTCACCGTCGTCGATCAGCTTCTTGATCCGCCGGTATTTGGATTCCGTGCGGGACTGAAACATTGCCGAAAAGACGAGCTTCGGGTTGTTGTGCGCCGCGATAAGACGTTCGCAATCCGCTTTGTGGACTGAAATCGGTTTTTCAACCAACACATGAATATTGTTCTTAAGCGCCTCAATGCCGATGGTCGTGTGCAGAAAATGCGGAGTCGCAATGAGAATTGCGTCGATTTCGCCAGACCGCACCATTTTGCCGGAGTCATCGAACGTCTTGAGATTCTTGTACCGTTCCAGATTGGCTGGAATCGCGTCGCTGACGGCTGTTAAGGCGCAACGTTCCACTTTGCCGTTAAGCAGATAATCGGCGTGGAACTTTCCCATATTTCCCATTCCGGCAATTCCAATGCGAACTTGTTTCATGATCAGTTTTTCGAAATCAAAAGTCTCGTTGTGAAAAACGGACTATTGCCGCCGGGCAAAAACCGTGGCAAGCAATATTTCCAATTCCGAGCCATTGACGATGCACGGACCGTCGCTTCCGGTGCATGCCTCCCGGACGTGGGTTCCCCCGATAATGGGAGGGTGAGGCTCCTGCCGAACCCTGAAACTCTGCCAAGAAGGGGTTCGACAGGAGTCTCACCCTCCCGCACAGTACGAGGAACGCGCTTGAATCGGTGCTTTCATCCGAAGCGGTGTCCTTTTTGTACGGGGGATTCATGGTTCGATTAGCGGCGCTTGCTTTTCCAATCGTCCATTCGATCCACCGCCTCGAACTCGCTGATCGTGCCTATCTCAACGAGCGTGTTAAGCGCAGCGAATGCCGTGGAGCGGGAATTCGTCCTTTCCGCCAGGGACAACAGCTCGTCTATCAATTCATCGTTGGGCGGCGGATCACGCTCGGCGAAATACACTCGTAAGAATTCCGCCGCCTGCCGGGACTCAACGGATTGCGCTTTCTTCAAGACCTTTAGAGCCGTATGCACCACCTCGGGAAGGTCCACCACAAGCCCGACTTTGCCCAGAATCTCGAAAGCAAGAGCCCGCCTCCGGCCGCCGAAGGAATCGTGGGGACGCTTAAACTCGAAACAACCCAGCGCAAACAATCCTTCCACCCGCCGCACGATTTCCTGTTGCTCAGGGAGTGGGGGCAAATTGAACATCGCGCCTTTCACGTCTTCCTGATTGATGCTGGATTGATTGATTGCGTGCTTTGCGTTCTTTCGCAACTCGACGAGTCCCGGAAGACTTTGAAGATATAGAATCGCGTAGTCAGGCAGAGCACGCGAAGTGTCGAGACGAAGACGCATCAATGCGGACGATGAGCGTGCCATCGCCGTAGAACGACGCGGGTTTGTAGAGTCCATTCTGAGGGCCGTCGCCGATGAGTTCTCCAAACTCCACTGACTTCCACGACCGAGGCAAATCCAAATCTCCATCTGCAACATCCACGTCATCCGTGGTTCTCTCCTCCCGCCAATCGGCGGTGAGGCGGCCGGAGCAGGCGGCGGCGAGGACGGATTGACGAAAGCGTTTTATCAGGGCGGGAATCTTCGCCAGTCGCTGCTGGCTGGCGTCCACTTTGCCCAACAGCTCGGTGAGCTTGGCCACAATCCGCTGCTGCTCGGGGAGCGGAGCAATGGGGATCTGCAAATCGCGGATGTTGTTAAGATTAACGCGTGGCCGCGTCGAACCCATCATCTCCGAGTTGATGTGGTTTGCTACAGCCGGAGAATTGATTGCGAACAGGGCGTAGCTTCTTGAAAACCGACTCTCGTCTAGTCGGACACGAACAACGTCGGCAACCACAATTCCGTGCGGCAGCGAGTCGGGAATGGCGCACGCTTTGCCCAGCGGATCGCCGAGTTTTGTGATGACCACATCGCCTGCTCGAAAATTGTGAGCAGATAGCTCCGCGCTTTCTGCGGCGTGATGAATCGCATGTTCTTCTCAAGGAATTTATTTCGATCAACGTTTTGCAGGCGGATTATAGGCACGCCTTCGTTCACATACTCATCCGACTTCAAGTTTGAACCGAACGGCCCGGAAATGATGTCCTGCTTCGGATTCTCGGTTAGCTGGGCGAGCGGCGCGCTTGCCCACCCTTGCGGAAGCTCGTTGCTCATTTCTCCAACCCCTCCTTTGCACCGTAGCATCCGATGTGAGGCTCTGACTGAAAATCGGAAATCGCAGATCGGAAATCCAAAATTGAAATGAGCCTCGTGACCTCGGCTGCTACGCGAAGATGATGGTCGCCACTCATGGCTACGAATCTCGCGTCCTCACGCGTTCTTGCCCAGCCACTTGAACACGGCGGTTTCCACGTCCGCAAGTTGCGCGGCATTCAACGCGCCCAACTTGCGAATGGCCCGCGCGGTCGGATAAGTGGCAATGCTCTGCGCAATGAACGCGCCATCTATGAGAAACGGGACTTGGACTTTGACCTCAAACTGCGAGCCGCGAAGGGCGGTGCTGTGAAAAACAACTGTGAGGACGGAGCGGTCGGTGTCGGCGAAGGGAACACTGAAGATGAGAACGGGCCGGACTTTTTCGACCATCCCGCAGTCGTACAACCAGACTTCGCCTCGTTTAGGAGGCACGTTCCTCCTCGTCGTGCATGGCGGCGAACTGATCGCCGGCAGCCGCGGCCACGTCATCGCTCAGCGGGCCGGAATCCCACGGCGGCAGATGCTGAATGACTTCGCGCACGAATTCCTGCTTTTCCTCAACTCGCAGTGCTTCGAACTCAGAAAGCAGTTTTGCGGTGGCGGTACTCATGCGGCGAATTTACCCGGTCGCATCGGAATTGTCAGGACGAAATTTCTCACTCTCCCACCTGCCCAGTTTCCCCTCCGCCCAGACGGGCGGGACGCACTGTCCTTCTTCTCCACCCTCTCTTCCTTCTCCACGAGGGCGACGATTTCGCGGAGGTCGTCCACAACGGCTTCCGCCTTCGCCAAGGCTACTGCGGACAGGTCGAGTTCGGTGTTCATACGCGCTTCCGCTTCTTTCCAAGGAATAGACTTCTCAGGATGTTTTTCCATGTCCTCCAGGCGGGCTTCCAGCAGGGCCTTTTCCTCGTCGGTCAGCGGGTCGTCTTCATCGAACCAGCCATCGTTGTCCATCTCCGCGAGTTTGACGCGGATTTCAAACCGCTCCTCTTTTGTGAGCTTGGGAATTTCGGCCAGAATTTCTGCTTTGCTCATGGCGAAAATGTAATCGGCAACCCTTGCTTTGTCAGTGGCAAATTCATTTCTCCACACCCTCCTCTTTCTCAACCAGTTCAATAATCTCTTTCAAATCATCGATGACAGCTTCCAACTCTGTGACCGCTTCAGTTGCCAGGTCTTGCGGTTCGGGCAATGCGTCGGCGTCTTCGAGCGAGTTGTCTTTGAGCCACGTCACGTCGAGCTTGTAGCCGCGTTCCTTGATCTCGGAGATGTGGAACTTCTTGAACCTATTGGCCAGTCCGGTCTCGGACCGTTTGCTCAGGCCATTCGCGTCTTTGCCATAGCTCTTCTCAAACTCGGCGAAGTGTTGCGCGGTGAGCGGGCGGTCTTTCTTGGTGATGCCCGGCACGTTGGAGCGCGCGTCGAAAATCCAGACCGCGTCAGTGGGCCGGCCTTTCTGGAAGAAGATGACATTCGCTTTCACGCCCTGGCTGTAAGGCGTGAACGTGCCGCGCGGCAGGCGCAGGACGGTGTGCAACGCGCAATCCTGCATGAGCAGCTCGAAGACTTCGCCGGCCTTGCCCTCGAACAGGCAGTTGTCCGGCAGCACCATCGCGGCGCGTCCGCCGGGCTTGAGCGTGGTCATGACGTGCTGAACGAAGTTGAGCTGTGGTGGCCGTGCGCAAGCACTTGCTGGTCTCGATGGTGAAGTCGTCGCGGTCGGGCGCTTGATTCGCGCCCTTCGTGCCGAAGGGCGGATTGGTGAGCACCACGTCGTAACGCTCGCCGCGGTCCGGTTCGTAAATGGCGTCGCCATGGACGAATTCAATACGACCGGCAACGTATTTGATGTTCGTGATTCGCTTGGAGATTGTTTGCGGATACCAGCGCGAAAGGATGCCCTTTCCGTTTTCTCCATTTTTCAGAACACCCGCACCTTCCGCTAGGATTCCGCCGTGTGCTGTCCGGTTTTTCAAGACTGTCTGGAATGCAAATTCACGCTGGCTTCTTGGCGTCTTCGCAAACTCTGCTTTGGCTGATTCAACGGTGAGCTCGAAAGAAACAATGCGCTTTGCCAGCCACTCCGCATCACCGCCAAGAATCGTTTTCCAGACAGCCGCAATCTGCTCATCAAGCTCCACCATGACTACGCGGCCAGCCAGTTGCTCGAAAGCGGCGGTCAAGCTGATGATTCCGCCACCAGCGAACGGCTCAACTAAAACTGCCGGTTGACTTGGCAAACTCATCATCCAACGACGGAAAAGTGGAACAAGCCATGTCTTGCCACCGGGATAGCGAAAAGGGCTGCGCTGAGGAACAGAAGCGACATTTACTGGTCTTTCGCGTTCCTCGGTTTCAAATTCTGGCAGTAAGTAAGTCTGCGACATAGCTCATTTATCAAAGGGATTCTCAAGCGTCCGATTCGTTGGGGGTGTTTCCAGTTTCTCATCAACTTTTGTCTGAAGCTGGCGCAAGAAATCCTCCATCTTGCCGGGGCGAGATTTCGTAATCTGATTCAGGGCTGGCTCAAACCGAGTGTAAACAATTCGCTCACGGTACATCTCGTAATGCGCTCCGGGATTTGTCGGCAGCTTCACATCGTAAATCAACCAAGCAATGTCAGCTTCGGCTTTCGCAACCTCTGGCAATTTGGGCAGCGTGGAGAAAAAGCTCTTGTTGAGAGCAACAGCAGTCTTCTTGCTCCAGGCGTTGATGATGCCGCCCTTGAAGATCAATTGCGGAGCAAGGCGCTTGCGCGAAGATGACAGGTAATCCGGTCGCGGATAGTTTTCCTCGGTCGTCCAATCCATACTGGAGTTCTTCGCGGGGGCTTCCATGTAATGCTCAAACAGATTCCGCACGTTCCCAGAAATGTAAACAGCTTGCACTTCCAGAGCGCCAAAGTCATAGACTTTGCCCGCCTTGTCGTAAGCGCAGAGAACGATGTCAATGTTCCCGGCAGAACCGCCGTCAGCATCTTTCAAGCGAACCTCTGTCAGCGTCGTCCACGTCGCGTTGGCGGGGAAAAGAAATCCGCCGCATCGTCTGCAATCATCCAGCCTTGCCGAAAACGAATTGGGCAAGTGATGACGACTTCGTTCTCATGAAACACGCTACATACACCAAGTGATTTGCGGAAGCGTGAGCGGCGTGCGGCCCGGCGGCTCAATGTCGAAGCTGGAAACGTTGCGGAAATACCGGATGAGCGTGCCGTCGAAGCAGTCGAACACGACGAACTTCGACTTGTTGATATCGGGACCATTGGCGGTTGGAAACTCCGTGACGGCATTGCGGGCGAGGGCAGACGGGGTGAGTCCGTCGCGCCAGGGGACAATCTCCCATGGCGGATTCATCGTCCGCAGCCGCGTATCAATGCGCTTCCGGCGTGTTTGCCACTCCTTCTCTTCCATGCCAAGGCTTTACGGTGGTAATCCTTACGCTTGCCCGGCTAAAGAGAGAAGCGAAATCGGCATTTTGAAAAATTGTTGTCCCTTTTGTGCCCTGGCGTTCGCTTAGCAGATCAGAACCACCTGTTCGGCGGCGATTTTGAAAGCGCCCTTTCAGGTTCCTGAATCGGACGCAAGTCCGCTTGCGTGAACGGAGTGAAGTAGAATTTAACCGTAGCCAAAAGCATTTATGAAAACCCCGCATCGAATCCATCTGTTCCTGGCAATCGCACTCGGATCGTCCGCTCTCATTCTGGGATGTCACACGAGCTCGCGCCATGCTCGGCATGCACCGGTGCCGATCACGACGGCCACGACGGTCAAACAGGAGACGGTTCCCCCGCCGATTCCGCCCTTTAAAGCCGTGGTCGAGCCCTCGGTCACACCGGCTCCGATCAGCGCGCCTCCACTCGGAAGGTTCTCTCCTGGGATCGAAGAGATTATCAAACTCGTTGAGAGTGGAATCGATGAGAGTGTGTTGCTGGTTTATGTCGAGAATTTAAGCCTCCGGATAAAACCGACTCCCGAGGAGATCGTATATCTGCGGGATATTGGAACACCGGAATCGGTGATTGAAGCGTTAATTCGTCAGAGTGCCAGCCCAGACGCGCCGGTGGTTGTTTCCGCACCGGAGCAGCCGGCGCCGTCCCAAACCGTCGAGAACCGCGCGTCCGTCGTTATTACTGCCGCGCCACAAGTAACCCACCAGACAGTGGTGCAGGCGCCCCCTCAGCCCACGCAGGTCACCACGGTAATACAGTATCCTCAATACTACGACTCACTCCAGCCGTACGGGAGCTGGATCAACGTTTCGGGCTATGGCTTGTGCTGGCGTCCGACGGTTGCGGTGGTGAATGTCAACTGGAGGCCGTATCACGATTCTGGGCGCTGGCTTTACACCGACCAAGGATGGTACTGGCAATCCGATTACTCATGGGGATGGGCGCCATTCCACTATGGCCGGTGGCAGCAGAGCCACTCACACGGATGGGTTTGGGCGCCGGGAAATGTTTGGGCGCCGGCCTGGGTGTCGTGGCGGTACAGCGATCAGTATTGCGGATGGGCGCCCCTGCCTCCGGAGGCATCTTTTCAAGTTGGCGTGGGCTTTTCGTTCCACGGATCGAGGGTTGGCGTGAGCTTCGGCTTCGGTCTGACCGATCATCACTACACGTTTGTCGGCCGTGATCGTTTCTGCGATCCGGCCCCTTGGCGTCACTTTCGGCCGAGGAGTGAGGGGCGGAAGATCTATGACAATTCCACTGTGATCAACAACTACTACGTCAATTCAAATAACACGGTAGTGAACGGCGGGATTGGCTACAAAGAGATCGCACGGGTCTCACGCACGGAAGTCCGAAAAGTCACGATTCGGGATATTCCACTTCAGAACTCGGGGCGGGTCCGGCCAGACAGGATTGTGAGTGCCGGATCAGAGTCGGTCGTGTACCGCCCCAGATTTCCCGAGAATCCGTCGGGTGGACGGACTGCAGGCGGACGAGATGAGTTTCGGAAGACCGAGGCATCGGAAGTGGCAGGCCGGGGTCGGGTTTCCGTGGGCGCGGACACTCGCGGCGCGGCTGTTGCAAAGTCGGATGCGCAGCTTTCGCAGCCCTCGAATTCTCGGTCCGGAGTTGTGCGCGGCAGCGGATTCTCAAACGCCACCGCAAGATCTGCTGAGACTTCGCGTGTGGTAGAGCGATCGAGCGGTCCAAGCTCTGTTCAGTCGAGGCAGGGAACGGGCGCTGTTGCGGAAAAAAGGAATTCCGAAGCCGCCGAGCTCAATCCCAGCGCCCAGTCGCCCGCAGTCCAATCGTACGGTTCTCAATTGCAACGGCGGAGCGCGGCGAGCCTCTCAAGTTCAGGAACTCAATCGTCTTCCACAGCTTCGATTGTCCCTTCGCGTCAAATCGAACGGAGTAAGGTTCGAACTCAGACTCCAATCTTCCCGACAGTCCAAAATTCTCCGCAACAGTCGAGTTCAACGCCGGCTGCGCCTGTGCAAAGGCGGGAACGGCTGCGCTCGGTTGAAAATATGCCCCTTGCAACTGCACCTTCGACTGTGAGCCGAGCGCGCGAGTCCGCACCGTCAGTGATCGTTCGTTCGGCTCCAGTGCCACAACGTCCGGCGGTTCGAACCGAGCCGGCTCCGGTGACCACTCCGAGGGTGGAAAATCGCAGTTTCAGCCGGACCGAGCCAATAACCACGACTCCTTCGGCCACGACTCGATTTGAGTCGAGAAAGTCGGCGGAGAGCCAGAATTCGATCAGACAGAGTGTACCGCAACGTCCCTCCGTTCAAACCTACACACCGGCGGCCAGGCCGTCCGTTTCCAGTCCCGAGCCAACGCGCTCAAGACCGGAAGTCGCGAGAAGGGCTCCTCAAACCATGCAGCCGGCGCCGTCCGTTCGGCAGTCGTCACCGACAATCACGACGACCCCTTCGCGACAAGGACCTCCGCCTGTCCAAATCAACCAGTCCCAGATAACACCGTCCTCACGCGGTTCGGGAACAACAGTGCCTTCGCGATCGAGCGGATCAGCGAACGAGCGTCGTGGGACTTCGAGATAATTCAGGCTGGATAGCGCAAACAACGGGTTTGAGACAATGAAACTGATCCGCCACGCGTGCAGCCTTAATGAGAAAGCTCGCCACCGCTTCGGATGAAAAGGATGATTTACAATAGGTTGTTCGGCTGCCGTTGGAGCGTGAGACTTCAGTCGAACCCGTTCTTTTGTGGAATTCAGGGGTCGGCAGGAGCCTCACCCTCCCTAGGTTGGGGTAACCGAGCTTTCGGAGTGTTGCCTGCCTGTGTATCGCGATTGACTATTGGGTTACTCTTCATGCTGATCTGCAATTCAGTGGCGGTGCACGGACAGACTACGGAGCCGACGTACACAGTCATTTTCTCAACAGGTTTCGAACAGGAAGAAGGATATGAGGCGGGGTTTCAACTGTCGGGCCAGAACGGTTGGGTGAGCTTTGGATCCGGAGGAAATGGTGTTGTCACCAATTTCTTCGAAGGGTACGGCCAGCAAGGATTCATCGGATTCAATTCTCCGGCGCCCAAGGATGCATTCCTGAATGTTTGGAATCCGATTCATAGGTTACCCGCCGGCTCCAACGAACCGATCGTTCGTTTTTATGTCCTCATGCAAATTGTCGATTCTACGAATGGAGAGTACGATGATTTTCGATGGAGTGTGTATAACGCCGGCGCGCATCGCTTGTTCTCAATTGACTTCGACAATTCGAGTTTGGAAATCTCGTATTTGTTGGACGATGGAGTGGAATTTATTCCGACGGGATTGGCTTATGACAATGACGGATTTTACGATCTGCTGGTGACGATGGATTTTGCTCGAAATCGATGGAGTGCCTTGATCAACGATATCCCCTTGGTTCGATCCGAACCCATCACGACAACCGGCGCTGCGCTCAATCTTGGTGACATCAACGCTGTTTGGGCAATTCGGAAGCTCGGTTCTCCCGGGGATAATTTTATCCTTTTTGACAATTTCGAAATCGTTGCTTCGAGTCGCGGCGCGCTTCGAGCCAGGCTCGAGCCCCTCGGTTTCTTCGAGGGGGTTTCGCAACTTCGTCTCTTCGGAGAGGAAGGAATAAACTACCTGGTGGAATGGTCGGCGAATCTTAACGACTGGACGCCGTTGACGAAGGTTTTGGCGCCGATCGGTGGTGTCGTCGAATTCGGCGATGCTGAAGCCAATCCTCTGAGCCAGCGATTCTACCGGGTTCGGCAGAATTGGTGACTGGCGGTTTTCGTGGCGTGCCGGGAGTTGAAATGGCAGTTGCCTATGCTGTGAACGCTCTCTTCATTTGTGCAAGCAGCGGTGGAACGGCTGTCCACGGCGTTTCACTCGCCTCATATTCTAGAGCAACATATCCTTGATAGTTTGCGGCTCGGAGGATTCGGACCAGTCTCGGAATATCCGCCTGCGTCTTGCTTCCCCCTTTCGGAGTGATTTCCGACTTCAACTGCACGTTTACCGCGAAAGGCGCGCATTTGGCGATATCTCCATAAGGATCGTTCGTTCGGAAATTCCCTGTATCGAGGTTAATTCCGAGCCAGTTTGATCGGACGGATCGGACGATTTCGATGATCGCATCCGCTTCAGCAACGATGCCGCCGTGATTCTCGAGTCCGAGGATAATGCCTTTGGTAGCGGCATAATCCGCGCACTCCTCCAATCCGGCGATGCAGAGTCTTTTTGCGTCACTCGTAGAAATGCCGGCTTCAGATCCTGCGAATACTCGGATGTGCGGAGCGCCGAGAATCTGAGCGCGATCAATCCAGGTCTTAACCATGGTGATCTGTTCGTCGCGCTTTTGACCCGGCGACAGTGTGAAATTGTTTCCGACTGCTGTTCCGCTGATTGCAATTCCACGGAGGAATGCGTGCCGTTTCAGTTTCAAAAGAAAATCGGCGGTTGGATCCGGAGGGAAATAGTAGCTGGTCAGCTCCGTTCCTTCGCAGCCGTTGTCCGCGCAGAAATCGATGAACTGGAAGAGGTCGATCCGCCGTTCCTTATCGGACGTTTGAGTTCGCGACGGGTTCCCGTCGTTGAAGGAATCCCGGAACGAATAGGCAGCCAAACTCAGAAGCAATCTGGGATTTCCCGCTCGCTGAAACGGCTCAACCGCTGAGATGAATGATTTGGTTGCCGCGGCGATGCCGGAGAGCAAAAGGCAAGTTTGAGTCCCTCGAGTAAGGAAGGCGCGACGGTGGAGTTTATTCTGCATATAGATGTTTGGTTGAGGTGATTGTAGCCGAAATGAGCGGTTGAGAAAGGCTATTTCGCCATTCCAGAACAACTCGTCAAACTAGAGACTTGCATTAACGTTTTGCAGCGGTAAGTTCCACGTTCCGCTGATAAAAAACGGAATTCCAGTATCGCAAAATTTTGAGTTAGGTATGGCAACAGCAAACGATATCCGCAAAGGAATGGCAATAAACTACAACGGCGATATTTCCGTTGTTCTTGATACCCAGCATCGCACGCCCGGGAACTTACGCGCATTTGTGCAGGCCAGCATTCGCAGTCTTCGAACGGGAAAATCGTCGGATGTTCGGTTCAGCTCGACGGAAAAGATCGAAGTCATTCCGATGAACAATCAGAAGATGGAGTTCAGCTACAAGGATGGCGAAGACTTTGTGTTCTCCGATCCTGAAACTTACGAGACCGTGACCTTGGCGCCGGATGTAGTCGGTGATGCGAAAAACTTCATGGTCGAGAATTCGTCCGTGACGATCACGTTTGTGAACGATAAGGCGGTTCAGGTGGAATTGCCGTCGAGCGTGGTGCTGACCGTGACCGAGTCGCCGGACGGTATTCGCGGTGACTCGGCGACGAACGTTCATAAAACGATTACCGTCGAGACGGGCATCTCGTTGCAAGCGCCTCTTTTCATCAAACAGGGTGAGAAGATAAAGATCGACACGCGCACTGGCAAATACATGGAACGAGCTTGAGCGCAGCAGGAATCCGGCTTTTAGATCAGTAAGATCCGGAATCCAAGGGGCGGCGGAGTTTGTGTTTTTTTGCGAGTGCAAGCGCTGTGGCGATCGAGCCAACGCCTCCGGTGCACGTGGGACTTGAAAGGGAAGAGGCTGCGACACAAACGCCGGTGAAAAGGCATCGTTGGAGCTCCCAACCCTCGTGCAAACCAAGTAAAACCCCGGCGCAAAATGCGTCGCCCGCACCGGCTGTTCCAGCGATGAATTTCCTAGGAAGGTTCAGCGACGATTGCCAGTAGTCTTCGCCTTTGCGTGTCCTTGCAAATCCGCCTTCCGGAAAGTGAATGACCACGAGTTCCTTCACGCCGTGCTGCAGGAGAGCCCCGGCGGCGTGCTTGACCGCGACGGAATCCAGAGAGCCGTCTGCTTGGCGTATTTTGAATCCAGTCGTTTTGCCAGCTTCGATTTCGTTTAATATGCAGTAATCGACGAACCTTAAAGCCGGTGTCACGATCTTTGCGAAACGGTCGCTATCCTCGCTGACCACGTCCACGCTGGTTTTGATCCCGGCACCCTGTGCATTGGCGAGCAAACGAGCCGCTTTGGTGCCAAACTGTTGGTCTCTTGCGTCCATCGCATCGAGCAGCAAAAGGTATCCGAGGTGGAAAATGCGGGCTTTGCATTTCTTGAAATCGAGATCCTCGCCGGTCCAGAATGCATTCGCTCCACGATAATGAAAAAACGTCCGCTGACCCCGTCCCATCTCCGACATGACGTCCGTGTAAGAAGTTGCAGCGACTGAAGTCGAGCGCAAATAGCGACTATCGATGCAATGTTTTTTGCAGTGATCCAAGATCTGTTTTCCGAGCGGATCTTTGCCGACCAGCCCGGCGCCATAAAGAGGAAACCGAACACCGAGGCGCGCCAGATCGATTAGAACGTTGTAAGGCGCGCCCCCGGTGCCTTGGGATTGGTCCTGGATGTTGGCTAGTTGTTCCGGTTGCGGATATACATCAATCCGTTTGACTTGGTCGATGATCCAGTTCCCCCCTGCCATGATGCCGGAACGGGACAACTCGGGTTTCTTTTTCATTCTTGTTTCGATCTAGATAAGTTGACGGCGTGTCGATTGCTGAATGCCAACAGCATAGAGAAGTTTGGAATCGTGTCTCAAGAGAATTGTTGACTCTTCGAAAGCTTCGATCGTGGCGGCGGGCGACGCTATTGCAAAGCCTGAACATTGTATCATTCGCATTGGGGCGCATAGTTTAGAATCCCGTTGATGAGATCGGGATTTGTTCTACTATCAAAGAATGAACCGAATTCTTCTCGCCATCGGATTATTGCTTGTCTCCCTGAACATTTCTCGCGGCGCGGATAATTTGCCTCGTACGTTGTCCATCGGATCCTCCGCACCCGATTTCGATTTGCCCGGTGTGGATGGGAGGAATTACACTCTAAAAGATTTCTCGGGCTCCACAGTTTTGGTAGTGGTCTTTACCTGCAATCATTGTCCGACCGCGCAATACTACGAGGAGCGGATTAAGAAACTTGTCGAGGATTACAAGGCCAAGGGTGTTGCGTTGATCGCGATTTCTCCGAATGACCCAAAGTCCGTGCGTCTGGACGAACTGGGTTACACGGATCTCAGTGATACTCTCGATGAGATGAAAATCCGGGCTCGGGACCGAGAGTTCAATTTTCCCTATCTTTACGATGGAGAAACCGAACTAGTTTCCAAACAATATGGTCCGGCAGTCACGCCGCACGCGTATGTTTTCGACGCCGCGCGCAAACTTCAATATGTCGGGCGCATCGACAATGCGGAACGTATCCAATACGTGACGTCGCACGAGCTGCGAGACGCGATTGACGCTGTCTTGGATGGCAAAACGCCGGCGGTGCAGCAGACAAAAGTGGTGGGTTGTTCTGTTAAGTGGGCGGGAAAAGAGGATTCGGTTCTCACGTATATGGAGAAATTAGCGACCGAGAAAGTTTCCGTTGAAATGGCCGATGCGGCAGCTCTCAAGAAACTGCGCAAGAACGAATCGGGAAAGCTTCGCTTGGTGAATTTCTGGGCAACTTGGTGCGGTCCGTGTATCACGGAATTTCCCGAGTTGGTGACGATCAATCGAATGTACAGGCATCGTGATTTTGAGTTTGTTGCCGTCGCCGCGAATTATCCGGACGAGGAGAAAGATGTGTTGAAGTTTCTACAGAAACAGCAGGCATCAAACCGCAACCTCCTTTTTGGGGAACCGGACAAGTACAAATTGATTGACGCTTTTGACGGAGGTTGGGATGGAGCGCTGCCCTATTCGGTACTGATCGATCCGGATGGAAAACTGCTCTACCGGCAACTCGGTGCGATCGACCCGATCGAACTGAGGCGCGCGATTCTCAAAGCGCTGAACGAGAGAAAACCGTGGTGATTCTCTAAATTCCCGAGGGATTTCTTGAATTAGCCGAGCGGCGTTCGTCCCGGCATCGACATCGGCCGGATCGGCAGGTGCATATTCCAATCAAGCTCGTCTGGCACTAATTGTTCCTGGGAGTGCAGCGCTTGGTCCCAGGTAACTTCTTGGCCTGTGTAGGCAGCTATGCGCCCCATGATTGCCATTAGCGTGCTTGTGCACATTCGATCACCGTCATTGAGAGGTTTTCCCGCGCGAATAGAGGCAAAGAGCTCATCGTGCTCGGTCTGATACATGTCATTGCTCGGGCCGTCGAAGTACCAGGGGGTTTCACCAAGAATCTCCACTTCCCGACGGCGGGAGACACTGACGTGGCCTGTGCCTTTTGTTCCCAGGATGTAGTCCGCATTCTGATTGTAACAGCCGGTTTGCTGGCGGCATCCCATGAACGCGCGCGCTTCGTTGGCGTATTCGTAATTGACTTCGAAATGATCAAAAATGTTCCCTTCGTGATTCGGAATCTGCCTCCCTCCGACAGCCACAGCTTTTAGCGGGGGAACATCGCGCATTGCCCAAGCGATCTTATCGACGCTGTGAACCGCCTGCTCGACGAGGCCGTCTCCGCATAACCAGGTAAAGTTATACCAGTTCCGGAGTTGCCATTCGAGATCCGTGGTTCCTGGAGGACGTTTGTCTGCGGGCGGCATTGGTTTGACGGGGCTCGTGTAATAGGTGGCGTAGATGGCTCGGACGTCACCGATCGCCCCTTCATGAATTCGTTCAAAAATAGCGCGCCGGGCATTGTGATACCGCCAGCAGAAGCCAGCGACCACTGCCAGGCTTTTTCTCTTCGCTTCCGCAACGCTTTGCATTACCGATCGGACACCGGGCGCGTCGGTCGCCATAGGTTTCTCGCAGAAAACATGTTTTCCCGCCGCCACCGCTGCTTTGAAATGCTGAGGGCGAAATCCGGGTGGAGTCGCGAGGATTACGAGATCGACGCCACTATTTAGCACTTTTTGGTATGCATCAAGGCCGGTAAACTGGTTTTGAGGTTCCACTTTGACCCGATCCGGAACCTGTTTCTGAAGAATGGTGAGGCTTTGATCCAGCTTGTCCGAGAACGCGTCGGCCATCGCGGTCAACACGACGTTTTTGTCCGCGCTCAGAGCTTGATTGGCGGCGCCTGTGCCCCTTCCGCCGCAACCCACCAGACCAATGCGCAATGTATCGGCATCGGCGCCTCGCGCGCTCTTGGACAGATTCAATTCACCGGCAACGATTGTTCCAAGGGCGACGGCTGAAGATTGCCTAAGAAACTGCCGGCGGGATGCCGAGGTTGGTGGGTTTGTCTTTTGATTCATGGTTTATTACGGCGGGTAGATCTTTGACTTGAATACTTTTCGAGAGGGCATTTCTGAGAGCGAGCGGTCTGACTTCCAAGTGCCAATCCTGGCCCAATCGCAGCGAGCGGTGTCTTGACTGACGATGGATCCCACCAAAAGTGGGTCTAAAGCTTGCCGACATATTTTTCTGGTTTCCTCAGAGCTCAGTTACAGTACGTAAACTCTTCGGCACTCGTTGGACGCAGTAGGGAGCATGCTCAATTCAATTCTTTCTGGCGAATTCTTCGGTTCCGAGCACCGAAAGCTTTTGTTTGAGAAAACCAGGCCCATCCTCCAGGCACGGGGTCGAAGGACTTCGATCAATGCTTCGGTTAGAGCTAGAGTCATGGTCGTTGGCGCGATAGGATAAGGACAATTGCAAATCACCATCTGCCGGGACAGAGTTATGAGGTACTCGGAGGCAGAGTCATGTCAATGTTTTTCCGACACGATGGTAGATTTCCTTTTTGCCGTCACTTTGGTACAGAAGATGGATGATTAGGCCAGTTCCCGATCTGTTGCTGCTTTTGCCAGCGTACAATGAAGAGTTGCGCATCGAGCCTGTTCTGCGCGATTACGCCCGGTATTTTCGCGCCGAATATGCGGGGAAGTTCCAGATGGTTGTTGTGTTGAATGGTTGCGTGGATCGCACTCTGGAAGTTGTTCAGAGCGTCGCGGCTGAATACCCCGAAATCCGTGTGCTCGACTTCGCTGAACCGATCGGCAAGGGGGGAGCACTGATCGAGGGGCTAAAGCTTGCTCCGACTACAGATTTGATTGGCTACGTGGACGCGGATGGAGCTACAAAACCGAAGGCGTTTCACGAACTGTCGCTCCACTGTGAGCGTTACGACTGTGTGATCGGATCCCGATGGCTGCCCGGCTCGATTCTCCATCAATCCCAGTCAACTCAAAGGCGCATCGTCAGTCGTGGATTTCACGCTTTTGTTCAGTTTCTTTTTCAAATGGGAATCAAAGATACGCAATGTGGCGCCAAAGTGATGCGCCGCGTGGCTGTTGAAACGATTCATTCTTCGTTGCGAATCGCAGATGTCGCTTTTGATATTAATCTGCTCTATTCGTTAAAGCGGAATGGCTTCTCTATCCTGGAACATCCAACCGAGTGGACCGACCAGCTAGGGTCCAAGATTAAGTTTAACAAAGGGTCAATCGGGATTGTCCTGTCCGTGATCCGATTGCGATTGTTCTATTCGCCGTTTTATCGCTGGCTTCGGCTGTTTCGACCGCTGGAGGCTTGGATTTATCGAAAGCTGAGCGCGCCCCAGCCCAGGCCGGGTCCATCCGAATCAGAAAAGTGAGAATTCGGCCTGGCGCTCAAGCTGGGCGTTCAGGCGATGAAACTGTAGTCGTATGGTTTGCGCTGTTCGCGGGCCAGCCACTTATTGGCTTCCTTGGCGTTTTCTCCAGCGAATTCTTCCTCTTCGGGATTCCACTTCACAGGCTGTTTCATGCGAATGGAGATCACGCCGAGGTGGGCCACGGCAATGGAACGATGGCCAATTTCGACATCGCAAATCGGTTCTTTGCGGCTGCGCATCGATTCGAAGAAATTACCCATGTGGTTGCTGCTATTGTATAGCCTGATGGCACTTTCTGGCAGCGGTTTCCGCAGCAGTTCCTCGTTACTAGCCTGGATCTTGCCGCGCGCCACAAAGATCCAGCCATCGGGCCCGATGAACTGCACGCCATTCGGAGTCGTCTTGCCTCCGCCCACCACGTTCCGATCCGTCACGGTGCTTTCATCGACGATGGTCATGGTCACACCATTTGAGTATTTGCAGTCAACGCGGTACTTTGAAGCCGTTTCGTAGCCGCCGGAAATCAGTTCCTTGAGTGACTTGCCGTCGATCTCGACCGGACCGCTTCGCTCGGTTCCGTTTCCCCATTGCGCGATGTCATTGTGGTGAGCGCCCCAGTCGGTCATCTGGCCGCCGCTGAAGCCATACCACCAGCGGAAGTTTCCGTGGCAGTTGGTCACCTTGTACGGTGTGAGCGGCGCCTGGCCGACATAGTAATCCCAGTTGAGTCCCGCGGGCACAGGCTTCTCGGGAAACGGCCCTTCATCGGGCCCTGTGGGAAGACCCACGATCATGTGCTGGAGTTTGCCGAGGCGGCCGTTGCGGACCAGTTCACAAGCGAGCCGGAAGTTCCGGTCACTGCGCTGCTGGCTGCCCACTTGAACAATGCGCTTGTTGTCGCGCACGGATTTCACCAGATGTTTGCCTTCGTCGATCGTGAGTGTGAGAGGCTTCTCGGTGTAAACATCTTTGCCGGTCTTGACCGCGAGAAGATTTACAAAAGTGTGCCAGTGATCGGGCGTGCCGTTGATGATGCCGTGGATATCCTCGCGCTCCATGAGTTTGCGAAAGTCATTGTACTTTTGCGGCACCGTGCCTCCCTTCGCAAACTGCTTGGCTGCGGCCTCGGCATGGCTGTCGTCAACGTCGCACACGGCGAGCACGTCGGCGAATCTTGCGGCGCCGCGGCTATCGCCACGGCCTTGGCTGCCGCAGCCGACCAGAGCGATGCCTGGACGGTCATTCGGACCGAGCGGCTTGGACTGCGCGGCGTGGGCTTCTTCGATTTCGAGGAACCATCCCGGAACGCCGGTAGCTGCGGTGATGGCAGCAGCAGACTTGAGAAAACGCCGGCGATTGATTTGGAAGACTTGTGGTTTCATGGACGGCATTGCAGTCCCGCTCAACCGTTCCGTCAAGAGCGAAACCACGTTTTGTTGGCTTGCGGAACAGTGATACTTGTGTTGATTGGGATCGATCTCCTGTTTCGCTTCTCTCGAATAAACCCCGGTGGAATGAAACTCCGTTGAGATCCGACTTCATTCCAGTGCTAAAGAACCGTCCGTTCCGAAATAAGGAACTGCTTACCGTCCGTGAATCAGATCCGAGAGACGAGGTCCGCCGCGTCCTAAACAGTAATTCGCGAAGGCAGTTTTGTCCTCGCGTGACTTTCACAGCCAAGTTGGTAACCTCTGAAAGTGCCGCATGAGAAGCATAAAACGAAAAACACCTCCATTGCCCGTTCGCGCCGCAAAAATGCTCGCGCGTCTCAAGAGCGTGCGCGGCCTAACCGACGCGGAAAAATCCGTCCACGCCCTGGGCCTCGCCGCGACGCCCCAGGAACGGTGGGAGATGTTCGAGAACAGCGTCCGCTCGTTCGGCTTCTGGAAGCACTCGAAGCCGAGAAAATCCGCTTCATCTTAATCGGAATGTCCGCCGCCATCGCGCAAGGTGTCATGGCAAACACCCTGGATGTGGATTTATGGATTGATTTGCCAAGCCGGCAATATATGCGAGTACTTAACCTCGCGAGGAATCTTGGCGGCACAATAGCAGCCAACACGGTCGTCTATCTTCAGGACGGAACTCCGGTCAATTTTATTTACGAGGTGACCGGGTTAGGGAGTTTCTCAAGCGAAGAGAAGTACGTCACGCATGCTCGAATTCACGGATTCAATGTCCCCGTACTCCGCCTCGAGCGGATTCGCAAGAGCAAGGAATCTGTCGGCCGCGACAAAGACAAACTGCACGTCCTGTTGATCAAAGAATTTCTACGATGTCAGCGCAAGGCGGCCCGGCGATCATAAACAGGAATTTCAATCGACTTGGCAGATCGGACACGTTGCATTACCGGTGTTAACGGGTTCGGGCCGACTGCTCTTTTTCAGTCGCGGCTGCGCGGCAACGTTTCTACATATTTCTTCCATAGATCCAGCTCCACATAGAGCTCGAAAAATTTTCCCGGGCGCAGTTCGGACAGCCCGACCATAACCCACTTACGGTCTGATTTGTCATCGAGGCGCGCGTCCAATATCGAGGATACCGCCACGATGGGAGCAAACGGATCGTCCGGAAGCGTCTCGTACCAGCCGCTGTGTTTGAACCGGCGCAGATACCACGGCAGCGGCCAATAATCGCTGTCCGGCGCAATGATTTTGATCACTGTCTCGTATCCGTCTGGCGCAACGCGGGCGATCCCCTCGGTTGTCCGCACGAGATTCAGAATGTCGGGAACGGTCTGCGCATAAACGTACGGATTTCGCCGGTCGGAGGAGAATGAAAAGCTCGCGCTCCAGGACTGCCAGGAGAGTTGCAGCGTGAGGGCGAGGAGCACAGTGACAATCACCCTCTTCGAGACGCGCGCTCGGAAGAACTCCACCAACGCCGCCGCACCGACGCCAGCGAGCAAAATCATGCCATGAAAGAAACCGAGCAGGCACCACGGCGTCTTATAGGAAATGACACAGTAGATCGACGTAAGAATGATCGTATAAATGGCAAGGAAACGGCATAGCGGAGATTGTTTCCCGAAGAGTGATACCACCGCGCCGACGGCCGCCAGAACCAGTAGTAATCCCTCGCTCCAGACCGGGCCCTTGACCGGATGAAACCACGCGAGACGTTCCAGGTAAAAACTCCATTCATGATTATGCGGCGATTGCCCTCCCGCGCGTTTCAACCACGGAGCATAAGTGCGGATTGAATCCGGCAGGCCGGCAAAGTTCGTAAAGAAAGAACTGAATAACAAGACCCAAACGATGAACGTCGCTCCCAACGCCAGTCCAGCGTGTTTCCAGTTCCAGCGTTCTCGCAAACGAAACCCGCGTGCTGTCCACAGTGCCGTGGCTATCCCTGCCAAACCCATTGCGCCCAGGGTAATGACGAAAGTTTCCTTGGTCGCAAACATCAACCCGAGACCCGCGCCTGCCAGCACGGCCCAGCGAGCAGAGCCCGTTCGCGTGTAGCGCCAGCCTGCGGCCACCGTCAGCGCGGTGAAAAACACCAGCAGCATTTCATGGATGAAATAGCGGCTGTAAAAAACCATTGCAGGAGAGACGGCCGTGAAGATCGCAGCCCAGGCCAGCGCATGGCGGCCCAAGCCATCGACAAAAAGAGGGAGCAGAAGGATCAATCCAACGCCAAACAGGACCGGCGCAAGACGAAGCGTCGCGTCATTGATCTCACCCGGGTTGCGAGAGCCGCTTAACCAGAGGAACGGAAGGGTTGCGTAATGGAGCGTCGGACCGTGGTATTCGTCGGGATCATAGACGTACCTCCCATCTTGCCACAATTCGGTGACTTTGACGGCGTTAACCGCTTCGTCGTTGTGGAGCGGGCGTATCCCAAGCCCTGGGGTGCGCAGCGCCAGCGCGCCGGCGATGGTCAGCAGCATCGCCAGTGCGCTCCATCGGTTCATTTGACTGGCAGCGCGTAAACTTCAATTTCCTGCCAGCAGTTGAGGGCGCTCTGGCTGCTGCCCCTGGTGTAGCCGCGAACGTAACGAGCCTTGACGCCCTTGCCGACAGCGACTCGTCCGAATTCCAGTTCAAAGTACTCGCGATCCGTGCCCACACCGAGTCCGGCGGAGTTGTCCACGTCGTTGTTGTACAATGTGGTCACACCAGAGTGGAACTCAGGATCATCGGACACCTGCAAAATGACGTCGCGCATGACCTGGACGTAACGGTGGTCATGCCACATGGCGACGGCGTGGATGGCGAAGGACTGTCCCAGATCCACTTGGACCCACTGCACCCCCTTCTTGAACTCCGTGGCGTCGTCGTCGAGAGGTTCCTTTTTGCTGTCTGTAATCTGGCTCAAATCGCCTAAAAACGGCGGCACGCTGCTGGTAACGGATTTTCCGGCGGCGACGTTCCGGACGCCCTTCGGAACATTGATGGGCGGTGGCGCCTTGTCTGAGGGTGGCTCGATGTTGGGACCGGCAGGCAGATCTTCCGGGGTGCCCTTGAGTGTGTGGAGAGGCAGGTTCAGCTTGAGCGGTTCGGTTTCAATCGTGTTGGCGGCGCGAACGGAGGGCGCTAGCAAAGCAATCGTCAACGCCATGGCGAACAAAGTTTTGGGTAAAGTGTTTTTCATAAATCAAATGTCAATGAAATGTGGAACATTCTGGCGGATGCAACAACCGCGCAGATCCTTAAACAAAGTGCTTCACCTGTTATGTGTCAACACACAAAATGAAGGACCGCCGCGAAACCGCGAAAAACTTGCCTATCTCTTGCGTGATCAGTAATACGCGGCATTTTATCCCCAACCTCCATGAGCACCGAACACAAACTCTCCGAAATTCGACAGATTGCCATTACCGTCAGCGATGTCGGCACGGCGTTGCCTTTCTATCGCGATGTTCTTGGTTTGACGTTCCTTTTTAGTCCCGCGTCAAATCTCGCTTTTCTAGCGGCTGGCGGCGTGCGCATCATGTTGAGCACACCACAGGGCGCCGGAACAGTTGGCCAGAACTCGATAATTTATTTCACCACCACCGACATTGCTGCCGCACATGGCGCGATTGTCGCGCGCGGAGCAAAGAATGAGCGCACACCAGCCCTGATTCAAGCGTGATATAAGTGCGAAATAATAAAAGAAAGCTCGAAATGCCCGTCGTTATTGGG
>JAQBVM010000429.1 GCA_027623095.1 Verrucomicrobiota bacterium | reverse complement strand
TGTCCCGCTGAATCCTGAGGGCGTCGCTCTGTTTCGGACGTTGGTGACCGGCAAGACCGGCGATGCGCTGGTATTCAGCCGCCCGAGTGGCGCGGCATGGGGCAAGAATCACCATATTCGCCCACTGTTCGAAGCCTGCAAAGTGGCGAAGATCAAGCCCGGAATTGCTTTCCACGAACTGCGGCATACCTACGCTTCACATTTGGCGCAAGCTGGCGTTGACCTACTGACGATTAGCAAGCTGCTCGGCCATTCGGACACGCGCATTACTTCGAAGCACTACGCGCATTTGGCGGATAAGACGCTCGCGGCTGCCGTCACGAAGCTACCGAACTTCAGCGCAGGAACTCAAGCATTACTGAACCAAGTCCACGCTGCAAAGTAGTACCGTTTTCCGCGCCTAGCTCGACGGGGCGAAAACCGGGTTCCCTTCCCCGGCTGGCGCGGGATCTAAAGCAAGGGCGCGCGAGGGGTCGCAATGTCAAAACTGCCCAATGACGTACTTCGCTATGGAAAGCTTCTTGCCGAGCATCCTAATCGTGAAAATGCGGAAATTGCCAAGAAGCTCATTCATGACACTCCAGAACTCGTGGCGATGTGGCAAACACTGGAGCGCAGGAGAAACCTGAATGATCCATGGAATATATGGATAGATATTTTTCTCAGTACCGCGAGGGAGGCAAGTCGGCTACCGCCGTTCCACTACAAATCAGCCAAAGATAAGCGCGAATTAGCGAAGCGCATCGAGACAAGGGCCAAGACACTTTCGCGCGCACTCAGGGTGAATGGGCTGGATGAACATCTTATTTTTGGTACTGGGAAGATGTTTCCGGGCTTCATGTTTTACGAGGATTTTGGATGGTCAAATCGGGCACGATTTGATGCCTCGGGAGAGCCAAAGCTAGAAATATCAAGGTTGCTTGACGAGGTTGCGAAACGAATACCAAAGAGGATTGCTGCGGAGCCGATACGCGGAAAGGCAGGCAAGAATGCCAGAGCTGTTCGATTCGCACGAATCGTGTCAGAACACAATAAGGTGATGTTCGGCAGCCCGCTGAATGCCGTTGTAGCTGCTGCCGCGAACGCTATCTATGGCGCGAGATACACCGCTGTTGACATTAGGAAACTGATGGCCCGCTAGTCATTGGCAATTGTCCGAAAAGATTTGTCAACATTGCCAATCCCGGACGACGAGGTAATTCTGTAACGTTCATTGCGCACTTCAAACACAAAGGAGCCGCAATGTACTCACAAACACAAGCATTTTCAATCGTGCAATTCTGCGAAGCGCACGGCTTTAGTCGTGCAATGTTCTACCTGCTTATGAAAGACGGTCGGGCGCCCGCCGTCATGAAGGTGGGAAAGCGGACGCTCATCTCGGCCGAGGCCGCCGCAGACTGGCGCAAGCGGATGGAATCCGAACGCTGAAGCGGGCAGCGTGAGGTGGCCATGCTCAGAAGTTTCGAGCGCGAGCGGTTACCTGATCCGCTAGGGTATTTCGAGGCCGAGGGGCTGCGCCTATTCGGGCGTAAGTCATGGCGATCAACGCTCTGCTGCTTCCATCAGGACTCTAACCCGAGCCTGCGCGTCAACGTCGAGACAGGCGCCTACCGCTGCATGGCCTGCGGCGCCAAGGGCGGCGACGTGCTCGCGTTTCACCGGGCGCGGCATGGCCTTTCCTTCGTCCAGGCGGCGCGCGACCTGGGCGCGTGGGGGGCAGCATGATCTACCGCGACGAAGCACGCAGGCTCGCCCGTCAAGCGATCCGGGGCGACTTCAAGCCCGAGGCGCTGCACACCTACGCCGACGAAAAGGGCGATGCGATCTACTGGCGCATCCGCGCTCGCCTCGCCGACGGCTCCAAGTGGATCAGGCCCATGCGGCGCAACGGAATAGCGGGCCTGCCATGACCGCAAAAAAAGGTTTAAATCAGACCCAAATTTCATCGCTGACGGGATGGCGCGGTGCGATGGCTGTAGGGAACAGGCAGTTTCGAATCCACGGCACCTATGACGCGATCGCACCGGCCCGAACCACTAAACGCCGACTCAAGCGGATGTTTGAGAAGCAAGGTGGGCGGAATGGCTGACATCACCCACATGTTCGGGGGTCAGCCGTTTGAGCTGCCACCTCTGCGCCAGCTAGACCCGCCGGAGCAGCGCCGGGGGGCGGTCACAAAGGACCGGAACGCGGCAACATATGTGCGTCACGCTCCTCCGGTTGATGACACAAGCCTCGAGCTGGCTGAATACGCCAGTGCCTACGCCCGCGCCGGATTCCGCCCATTGGCGCTTGAGAAGAACTCCAAGGTTCCTGTTTGGAACGAATGGTCGACGATGGCCCCATCCACGCCTGAGGCGGCGCAGAAGCTGCTTGGACACCATCGAGGCAACATCGGGATCACGTTCCCTTCCGACCTTTTTGCGCTCGACCTTGATCGAAAGGGTGGCAAGGATGGAATCGCGGCAATGGAGGACTTTGCCGCCCCGCATGGCGGCCTGCCGCAGACGCTGACTCAGCGCACCCCTTCTGGGTCAGAACATCGCATCTTCCGCAAACCGCCGGATGTCAAACTGCCAAACAGGGTCAACGTTATCGCTCGCGGAATTGATGTCCGATCCGAAGGCGGACAAATTGCCTGCGAACCATCAATGATTGACGGCAAAACCTACCAGTGGCTCGACTGGTCGCCGATTGATGGTGAAACACCGGAAATTGCAGATGCGCCAGCATGGCTGCTCAATATTTTAGCCGTACCAGCCGGGGTCACTCCCGCGCCGTCCACGCCAGGCGCAAAGTTGCTTGAAGGTGGAAGAAATGATGCGCTGTTCCGTGACGCATCTGCAATGCGCCGCCGAGGATTCGACGGTGAGGCGATTTCCGCTGCCTTAATAGTGCGTAATCGCAACGACTGCTCGCCGCCGCTGCCCGACGGTGATGTCAGAACCATTGCAGCATCGGCCACGAAATACGAGCCGGAGGGCGACACAGGCGATTGGCTCGGCTCGCGGAATACGGGCGGGGGCAGGCCTCCGTCAGGCGCTGAAGACGCCGCCCACGGCGTTTTAGACCCTGTGGAGAGTCTTGAGCAAAACCTCATCGCGCTCGAAAATCTGGATGGCTCGTTTGACCCGCTGCCGCACTGCGTCGAAAGGTGGATACCGAACGACGAGGTGACCCTGCTGGCCGGACACGGGGGCGGCGGGAAGTCCTTTGTCGCTCTGAGTATCGCGGTTCATGTGGTGCTTGGTCTGCCCTTCGGTAATCTGGCGACGACGCAAGCTAGCGTCCTCTTTTTCTCTTGCGAGGACGGCCAGCGGGTGCTTCGGCGACGCCTTGCTCGTATTTGCCACGCCCTGAAGATTGATCCTTCGCGGTTGGTGGGAAAGCTCTATCTGCTTGACGCTAGCGACATCGACCCTGCGCTCCACCGCGAGCAGCGTGCGGCCGGCCGGAATCAGGTCATCACGGTGACGCCACTGCTCGAGGCGCTGGCCGCACTGGTGCAGAAGCTCGACGTGGGGCTGGTCATCGTGGACAACGCGAGCGATGTCTTTGATGACGACGAGATCAAGCGCCAAAAGGTTAGGGCGTTCATCCGGTCGCTGCGTTCGCGGATTGCGCGCCCTGGTCGTGCCGTCCTCCTGCTCGCCCACATCAACAAGGTGTCCGCCAAGGCCAGCAGCAGGACGGACTCCGAGTCCTATTCGGGCAGCACCGCATGGCACAACTCCGTTCGATCACGGTTGAGCCTGATTCCAGCTGGCGACGACGCCATGATTATCGAACACGCCAAAGCCAACCACGGAGCAAAGGCGGCTTCGGTGCGGCTGGAATGGCAAGGCGGTGTGCCGCTGGTCTCGAGCAGCCACACCAGTGTTAGGGAGGACGTGCCGGAAATCGTCACTGCGATAGAGAAGGCCGCCGACGATAAAGCCAAGGCGGCGCTGGTCACGTTGATAGAGGACTTCGACAAGCGGGGCGAACCTGTGACAACTTCGTTTCAAGGCTCAGCGACCGTGTACAAGCTGCTCAAGACACACCCACTCTTCCCCAAGGGGACCGGTCCCGACCGGCTCACAGCGCTACTGCGCGAACTAGAGACGGAAGGTCGCATCTACCGCCGAACAATCAGGACTGCCTGGCGCAAGCCTAAACCGGTGTTCACCTGCGTCCCCGAACCCGAAAGTGCGCCAATACCCGACGCAGAAGCACCGCCTTCTACTGATGGGCCAGGGAAGGGGTGCGCCGATTGAGCTGGGAAGTGCGCCGCGCTCTCCCCCCCATACCCCCCACGCGGGTTGCGCGTATTGGCGCACCCCCTGCGCGCATTGCGCTTATTTCCGAATTAACGCGATTGAGCGCGTATTGGCGCAAATGGGCGCAACCGAAACGAATGAACCAGTGAACTTCGATCCGCGAGCTGGGTGCAACGATCACTACCGCTTGGCGGAGGAAACCAACTCGCAGAAGGTGGTGCGGCGTAGACTGCTGATATGTCGAACGCAGAGATAAAGTCGTCGTTAAAAAACGTTGCTAAAT
>JAQBVM010000428.1 GCA_027623095.1 Verrucomicrobiota bacterium | reverse complement strand
ATGATCTCCCCGACTCATCACATGATAAACTGCTCCTGGGAATTCCATCCGCAGCTTGCGTGCCATGGCGGCAGTCTCTCAACCCTGGAGAGGGCCGTCAATTCTTATTTTATCTGTCCGACCCCTTTATTTAATTAGTTTATCTGTCCGACCCCTTTATGTCCGACCCCTTTACGACCCCTTTACGACCCCTTTAATTTCTTCGTGTCGGGGGCTTGATTCGGCTTGCTGAAACGAAAACATCCACGCGTGAAAGCGTGGATGTTCGGTGGAAAATCGCTCCGGAGCGAATCCGTGTCGCGATAGTCGGATTCTTCGTGCGAGGCTATTGCATTGCCCGTTTACGGATTCTTGATCAGCCGAAAGAACTGCGTGTTTCCGGCAATCGGCGCCGCGAATGTGGCGTTTTGGGCCGCGTCCACTTTGATCTGGCCTGGATCCACGGGAGTCCACGACCCGATTACAGAAGGGGATCTCTGGAGAATGAAACCATCGTTCGTTTCCCAACTCACTTGGATATCGCCGGCGGCTCCCCGTGCCACCTTTAACGCAGGCTCTCCAGAAGTGAAAAACTCATCGGTCAGCGCGTTGAGCTGGTAGGTCAGAATGCCGCTCTCGTTGTCGAAGTTGTCTGTCGCCAAGAGCTCGATATTGTAGCTGCCGGGGAAGACCGGCAGGAGGTCGACTTGGATGTTTTCGAAACCGCCCTCGGGAACGATGATGAAGTTGTCTTCAAAATAGACGTCATACGCGTCCCAGGAATCCTGGTCCGCCCCGATGCGAAGTTCCGTGTAATAGACCGGCGTGAGTTTGCCCCCGGCCAGCAAGGGAAAACCAACGGTCGCCGAGAGCGCATCCGTGGCTGAATCCATCACCTGCACGATTTTCCCGGTATTCCCGTCAATCTTGGTGATCAACACTACCTCCGTCGGCTCCGTTTCACCCGGCTTGGTGTAATCCGCATAGCTGACCAGCAGATCCGAACCAGGCTCGGTGAACCAGCCTCCCAGGTAAGGCTGCGCATCGTTCGGTGCCCCCGAAATGACCGGCATGCGCGCGTCCCACGCGAAGCTGTAGTCTCCCTTGCCGGACACCCTTGCCGTGGCAACCTCTCCAAGGTAGACATACTCGTTGGAGTCGGTGGTTTCCTCGTTGCTCACGAGGGCCGCGTAATACCCGAATACATCGTCCCCCTGCGTAATTGTGAACTCGAGCGACACCGGCGCGTCCGGAGAAACCGGCAGGATCCGCGGGGTGCCGGCGAGGCTGCGTCCGACAGAGGAGGGAGCGTTCGGATTGCCGGAGCCAAATTCAGCCAGTCCGGCACTTGCCAGTCCCTGGGTTGAGACAATCTCCGGCGCTTCGTTATCGCCACCCGCAGACTCCGCGACCGAGGTAAGGAACTGATTCCATTTCGCATCGGGAAGAGCATTGAAGGCCAGCGCATTGTAGTTCGCCTGACCGCCGTTGCCCTGGAACGGATAGTAAATGGAAAGACCGTGGATCTTGCCCGCGCGTTTGGAACCGGCTGTCATTGCCAACGTCATCCCGTCAATGGATGCGGACACAGCCGCCGCCGCCGTTTTGAGGCCCGCAGAAGCGCTAGGATCCGCGGCCAGGCGATCGGCGAATTCCCCCAGATCGATGTAATCGGTAGGCTTATTGATATCGCTGACGCCGTTAATGTTGTACTGCGTTACTTCCCGACGGATTCGGGGAACTAGGGTGCTCCCGGAGGCCAACATCCCGTTGAGCTCTCCAGAGAACAGATTCAGGCTCTGCGCAAACGCATTGAATTTGCTTAGATCGAAAGCGGCATGGACCTTCAGTGCCAGATCCGCTTCGCCGCGACTGTGGTGTTTGTCCCAGACCGGCACTTCCCGCCGTCCAAACTCCCGAATGTCCATGCTCGGCTCGTTCTTCAGAAGACCGAGTTCTCCCGCGTATTCCAGTCCGTCTCCGTAGTCGAGCTCCGCATTGGCGAGAAACACATCGCAAATGTCCGTAAAGTCGACCAGCACTTCCGCTCCACCCATCAGGCAGGTGTCGAACGCCGCAAATTCAAACTTCTGAATCTGATTCGAAGCCATCGATTCCTTCAGGGCTTTCCGAATCACCGCCGTGCTCAGCCCGGGGCCGTGTCCCGTTCCGTTGTCGGTATCCCCGCCAAACCCCTCCCACTGGCCGCCGTGATTCCATAAGATGATTCCATATCGATCCGCAGGGTATTTTTGAGCCGACCAATTCACGAAATCCCGCAGCGTGTCCGAGGAATCCATGCTCACGCTTTCCGGAAGCCGCTCCACAGGAACTGAATTGAACGTGTTCGAATCGCCATCACTATCCGGTTGCACCAGGTATCGGGTCAAACCGGTATGCAGCTCGGCCCCAATCCCTGCGCTAACGGCATACGCTGCAAAATCCTTGTCCGAAGCGTTGAAATCGGTCTGGAGAACGATATTGAAGCCCGGACCACTACCGGCTCCCTCCATCTCCAACATGTCCGTCACCAGGCTGCTCGAGAGATTATGATCCCCATGGCCGTAAATCATGATTGTCCAAGTATTGCCACCGCTTCCGGTATTTCCACCACCCGTGTTTCCTCCGCCTCCGGTTGTTTCGGTCACGGTTAACGTCACCGTCGAGCTTTGAACCTCTTCGCCGTTGCCGGAGACGATGGCGGTGTATTCGCCCGCATCGTCGGCTGTAGCTGAAGGAATGTCGTAGGCCGGTTGAGTTGCGCCATCAATGCTGTTCCCGTTCTTGAACCATTGGTAGTTCAGAACCCCAGTGCCTTCGGCTGTGACGGTGAACCGCGCAGGTTGCCCTGATTGAACCGACAGCGGGGCGGGTTGCTGTGTAATGTGAAGAGGCACGTTGGCTGCGGGCACCGTCCCGAGCAGTTCGACTTCGGCAACCTGGAAACAGCAATCGTTCAGTTCCTGGGTTCCGAAAACCGTCCAGCGGTAATGTTTATACGAGTTTTCGTTCGGGAAACTAAACGTTTGCGTTTGAAATCGATCGGCAAAGGGCGGGATTTCCTCGATATAGGCAATCTCTTCCCATTCGCCCGAATTGTAGTCGGCGATAGAGTCATCGTTCGAACCTTCCAGAAGAACAAACCCTGGATCTCGCTCTGGCGCGTCGTTGGCCGATTGAATCGTCATGCCGGTAACTACCGAGGCACCTGCTGATGGAGAAACGACGAACCCTGATACTTCAGCGCCATCCGCTGAATCGAAATTCAGATACTTGGTCGCTGACTGGTTGTCGATAGAGTTGCCGACGCCTTCGGCTGCGGGACTGTTTGCGGATGACGGGAGAATTGGATCGCCAGGGCGTGTGATATCCTGTTGCGCATGTGCCGTGGCCGCCATCGAGACGGCGAGAGTGAATAGCCTAATCAGAGAGAAGAGCTTTTGATACATCGGTTTAAGGGATTTCGGACCGTTTTGTTTGCTGTAGGTTAAAATCAAGATTCTCTCCTGAACGCGGGGTGTGTAGCAGGAGTAACGCCGTAATGTCAAGATTTTCGATAGGATTAACGTTATCATTCAGGATCAATAGGTTGTAAAAGAATAAAATCTGCTGGCGCTGTGGCCGTGGAACGAGTGAAGTTCTTTATGCCATCATCTGATGACACCTTATTCTGCGGTTGAGACATAAATGAGGCGCTTTTAACTGCCGCGTCAGAGGCACAACCCGCTTGATGTCGGGTGACCAGGAATTGGCTCGAATGGCTCCGGAGTCTCCGTAAAGTTTTGCAAGCACTTGGACGGTTCCGCCAGGCAGAGACATCAGTTTGAGCGTGATATCTTCGTTCATCATTGCGTCTGCAAAAGCCTCTTCGGATGAAAGAAACAGCAGCCATTTCCCGTCGGGTGATGGATGTGGGAATCCATTGTTCTCGGTGCCCATAGTCATGGCTTGTTGGTGCGTGCCATCCGCTTGCATGCGCCAAACCTGCATCCGCCCTGTGCGCGCTGAATGAAAATAGCGCGGCGGTCTTTTGACGCAATCGGGACGATTTCCAGAGTTCTGATCATGGTTTCCCTGGGCTCGGAGCTTGTTGTCTTGACCAGCTTAACATTCAGTTGCTCACGGCGGATGTCCGGATTATCGCGGCGACCAACGTGGACCTGGAAGAGAAAATCGCCCTCAAAGAGTTTCGCGAGGATCTGTACTACCGGCTGAACGTGATCCCGATTTCCGTTGCCCCCCTGCGCGCCCGCCTGGACGACTTGACCGATCTGTGCTCTCGGATTCTCGATCAGATCGCCCGCGAGCGCGTCTCCGACCCCTACACAGTGAGCGCCGAAGCCCTTGCGACCATGCAACGCTACTCCTGGCCGGGGAACGTGCGGCAATTGGAAAACGTGCTGGAGCGCGCCTCCGCCTTTTGTTCCGGCGGGCAAATTCGGGAAAATGACCTTCCGGATGAGATCCGCGGCTTGCCTTCGCTGAAATCCAGCGGAGCCAACCGCAAAGCAGGCGCCGCGGCGCCGCGGCGCCTGGGGATCCCCGAGAAGAGCATCTACAACAAAATGACCCGCCTGGGG
>JAQBVM010000427.1 GCA_027623095.1 Verrucomicrobiota bacterium | reverse complement strand
TTGTGAAGTTTCCTTCGTCCGCTACCGAGACGGAGATGCCCGCAGTTCCCTCCTGGCCCGCAGGGGGAACCACCGCCATGGATCGGGTCGTTCCAGTTCCCGAGACCGTGATCGCGGAATCAGGAAGGAAACTCTGATTTAAGGACACCGCGATAGGATTCAGACTCGCCACGGATGACTCAAAGTCAGAGATCAAAAACGGAATCGTCCCCGGAGTATTCGGAAGAAAGACAAGCTTGTTCTGCAGGCTTGAAATCACAGGCGGCGTATTCCCCCCAGCCGGTGGGAAAAGCCGAATTGACGGCACAATCTCCCTCTGGACATGCAGGCTCGACCAGGAAAGCGAAATCACTGCGGGAGGCCCAAAATCCTCAAAATACTCCAACACGATATCGACCTTTTGCCCCCCGGCCAAACTGATCGTACCACGGTCTTCCGTCGGGCCATGGGCCGTGAAGTTATCGATCACCAATTGATTGTTGACGAAGAGACGCACTCCGTCGTCAGAGACGGTATAGAAAGTGTACGTTTCCGAGAATTCGGGCTCGACCTGCCCCGTCCATCTTACAGAAAAAGCACCACCCAGGAATGGATCCGGTCCAACGTCACTCCAGTCAAAATCTACTTTCGGATCCAACCGCACGAAGGCGGGATCATTCAGCGAAGTGTCCGTGAAATAGTCCCCTCGAAGCCCGGTGCCTGATCCAGCGGGGGGCTCGATCACCGTGACCAAAAACGATTCCGACGCGGAGCCCCCGCGTCCGTTGTTAACCGTGAGAGTGATGGTAGCTGTGCCAACCTGGTTTAGAAGAGGAGTCACAGTGACAATTCGATTAATCCCAAGACCCTCCACCACGATATTCCCGACAGGCACCAGTTCCGGCTTGGTCGTGGATCGGTCGATGGACAAACCCGTCGGCGAAATTGCCCGAGCCCAAAAATTGGCGGGTGTGGCGCCGTTATCGATCAGAAACGTGGACCAAGTACCGTCAACACCCAACCGCCAGAAATCATCGAGACTGGCTCCGACCGACGGAGGATCAAAAAGCAACAGGCCCGCATCCTCACCGGCCTCGATGCCTCCCAATTTCACGGTCCACGTGACCGAATTCGGCACATTCACCAACAAATCCGGGACGGTAATGATCTGAAATCCGGAAGTGAGCGGGAACTTGCCACTCTGAAAGAGCACCGTTCCAGGGTGTGCGTCGGTTCCGCCATCGTTCGCGTGAATGATAAGCTCCGCCGTCTCGTTTCCGCTCGCGTTGCTACTCAGAAACGTTTGGAACTGAAATTCGGCCAAACTCCGATCACCGCCTGCAAGGAAAATCTGATCGCCAAACTCGATTTCGTTTCCAGGAAAGTAGGAACGATCCAGGGAAGTTGTCGTGTTATCAAAAATCGTCGCGGAAGCATCCGCCAATGGATCGTTCACCGCAAAAATGATCGCGGGGGTTGCGCCGTTCTTGAAAATCGTTTGGTCGGAAATTGCGGAGATGGTGAGCCCGGAATTGACCAAAAATCCGCTCTGACTTTGGTCATTGCTCCGCTCATTTGGCGTTTGGCCGGAAGTCTCCGTACTGTCCAAGTGGACTCGAACCTCGTATTGTCCCGCCGGAGCATTCAGTGGAATTGTCAATTGATGGTTTTGGCTCAAGCTAGCTCCGGAGCCGATCGATCCCACGGCGAACATTTTTTCAGAGATAATATTGCCTCCGGGTTCAACGGCTTGCACCCGGGTCATTGACGGCGCAGCAGCGCCCAGACCGAGATTCCTGATCGTAAAACTCACTTCGATGTTCCCTCCAACCACGACTGTTCCCGGAGTTACCGAAACCGCTCCTTGGTCCACCACGAGATCGGGACCGCTCGGTGGCGCGCTCACGGTCACCGATCCGCTTATGGAATCGTTGCCTCTCTCCGAACTGGCCTGCCCTGCTTGGTCTGCATCGTCCAATTTCACCAACACGGTAAAATTGCCCGTGCTCGTCCCGGATGGAATGGACAGTAGATGACTCTGGTCTGCCCCTGCTCCGGCGTTGAGCCCCGGAACGGTAAACGTACTCTCGACAATCAAAGTCTGGTTCGGACCCTCTACGCGCACGCGTGTCGTCGATACCGCGGCACTCGCAAGACCGATATTGGCTACTCGATAACTCACCGTGAAGGTGCCTCCCGCAACCACAGAGCTTGGACCAACCGTCACCGAAGTGGGACTGAAAGCGAGATCCGGACCGCTCGCGGGCGTGGTCACGGTTACGCTGCCGCTCAGAACGTCGTTATTTCTCTCCCCGCTGGTTTGCCCAGCTTCATTCGTGTCATCCAATTTCACCACAACGGAAAAGCTGGCGGCGGGAGTGCCTGCGGGAATCGTCAATTGGAGATTCTGGTCGATGCCAGTTCCCGCATTCAACGCAGGCAATGAAAACGTTGCCTCGGTGATCAAATTCTGGATCGAGTCCTCAACACGAATCCGCGTCGTCGAAGCTCCGGCATTCGCGAGCCCCACATTGGCGGCGCGAAATCCGACGGTGATGTTTCCCCCAGCTAAAACGGGACTCGGCCCGACTGTGACCGAGGTCGGACTAAAAACAAGGTCCGGACCAGTTGGAGGCGTAGTAACAACAACGCTGCCCGTGGCTCCGTCATTGACACGCTCGTTGGTTGCCTGCCCCGCCGAGTTTGCGTCATCCAACTTGATCTCGATTCCGTAGGTCCCGGCAGCCGCAGTCGCGGGAATCGTCAATGGATGACTCTGGTTTAGAGTGGCCCCGGCATTGATCACGTCCACCGAAAAAGTCTGGTCCACGATCACATTCTCGCCGGCCCCGACAACCTTCACACGAGTTGTGGAAGCCTGCGCGGTCCCGCTTCCTCCGTTTCGAATGACAAAACTGACGGTGATATTGCCTCCGGCGAGGATCGGGCTTGGGCTCACCGTCACCGCTCCCTGGTCCACCAGTAGATCCGCGCCCGAGGGCTGCGGCGGGTTAACCGTAACACTGACGATATCGCTGCTGGCTACTGCCGTGCTTTCATCTAGGGCGATGGCGACGTACTTCACAACGACAGGCGACGTGATTGTCGAACCATCTCCTCTCTTTGTTGGAGCTGTTAAGAACCCGCCACTGGATAAAACCGTCACGTTTCGCGTTGACTGTCCCAAAGCAGACGAGACATTGAGCGGATCGGTTTCGTCAACCTGCACCTTGGTTTGGAGCACTGTTCCGACCGTCGTCCAAGACACCTGAAAGGTCGTGCCAGCCGTCACACTTGACGGAGGCTGCGTTGCCCAGTTGATCTGCGTCCCGCCCGTTGACGTAATCGCTGCCCAAGCGGTTTCGAGATTTGCAATCGCGACCGCCAGCACGAACATTCCGAAAAACCGCAATGATTGTTTCATATAAATAGAGCTCGCATTGAACAGTTTCATAAAATAGTTACCCCTTATTTCGGATGAGTGAGACATAAACTCCATGCGCATTTCATCGATCTCTCGTTTGCCTCAATTCGATTTTTGAAGACCCACAGCGCGACACGTCAGACAAGCGTAGTTGAACCCCACCTAGAAGCGTTCGGCGATCTCCACAAGTTTTCGCCGTCCTGCTTTCCGCCGCGCAAATCTTGTAGATAAATCCAAATCGTTTCGACTCTTCGTTGCGAAAAAATCGAAAATTGCCGCGCAAAACCCGGGTCAATGTTAGGGCCAACATGTTCTCTTCCACAGTCTGATTTGAGTGCGTTAATTGCTGTGTCCTAATAAGAAACCCACATTGCTTTCTCAATGTTCGTTCCTGCGTCCACGCTGTTGACAGTCCGATGTGAAACCAAACTCAATCCACCGTCGCCTTTCTAGCTTCGGCAAAAACACATTTCTCGTTCTTAACCTAATACTTAGACAAATCCAAGCTCAAAAATGAACCGCTTCCCTCTCTTCCCATGGTGAGACTTCTCATAACCTGGACGTCTTGGTCGTCAGTTTCTTACTTCTGCGGTTTTTATGCCGGAGCATCCGGCGTGCCGGAAGGCTGTGGAGCCTCGGCACTCGCCGCCCTCGAATAGGGCCGGCAGAGAACAGGACGGGGTTTCACGAAGCGAGCGTCTTGCTTAGACCGCAGGTTTCAGCTAGGGTTACGTCATGAGTATGAATCTGAGAGATTTGCGCGGATTGATTCAGACCAGCCCATTTCGCCCCTTTCGGCTCCATCTCGCGGACGGCAAGTCTCTGCGTGTTCCTCATCCTGATTTCGCGCTGGTCGCAGCGGAGTATGTCGTCGTCGCCAGCGAACTTTCAGGCGGTATCCCGGGAGATATCAACCTTATCCCATACGAACACATCGTCCGCGTGGAGATGCTCCCACGCAAAGCGCGGAAAGCGGCGTAACTCTACAACAACATATCGGACTGAAGGTTGACCACGGATGACACTGATTCCACCGTTAGCACTACAACGACATTTCGGTATTGGCGCGCGGCCTTCCAGGCCGCAGCACTTTTGTTTAAGCGACACGCTCGATCTGGTCTGCGGTTTTTCCATGTTTTTGTGTGCTGCGGCCTGGAAGGCCGCGCG
>JAQBVM010000426.1 GCA_027623095.1 Verrucomicrobiota bacterium | reverse complement strand
CGTTCCCTCTTCAAACCCTTCCCAGGCCCATTTACATTGGCTCAAAGCCGCTTTTCTGCTGGAATTCACCCACTCGAGTACACGAAGAGCCATCTTAATGAACCCTTTGGCGATGGCCTCCACGGCGTCCTCGCCCCGTGCAAATGCCCGCTCTACAATGCTGGAGAAACCGTCGAGGTCAACATGCATGCAAAAGGCCCGCATGCGGAGTGGCCGATCCGTGGAGAAGTCGCCTTGGTCAACGAGGTCGCTGGCGTTGACGAGCACCAAAGGTTGACTGCGATTGGCCATGCGTGTCCGGTTGAGTCGGTAGTCGTTGAGGATGACGCGAAGTTGGCTTTCCAATTCGGCATTTTCAAAATAACTCAAGATCGAGAGTTCGTCCCGATCGCGTAAGTTAATGGTAAACCAGGCGTTGCGGCATGGTGTCCCCACAATACTCGCCGCCCAATGTCCTGGGATCTCGGCGTGGCCTGCCTGCGTCTTGCCATACAGCAGGCGCTTTGCGGGCCGGTTGGCTGACGGCCCGAGGGAAACCGCAGAAGAGTTGGAGGCGTTGCCTCGGCGGATGATTACCGAGTCGCCGTGATCCATGCAAATGGCAAACCCATGCCAGTCATCACCCAAGTCTTCCGCCAGCGTCTCATACAGAACCTTCGTGAAGATATGGCTGAACTGGAGGGCGGCGATGGCAACTTCCTCGATGTCTTCGCCATCCTTGTGAAAGTGAAGCACATTCCCCTGCAATTCCATTAGTTCGAGGCCAAACAAGCTTGCTGCCGCAATCCCAGCGTGAGTGTATTCCTCGATTACGTGGAGATATTTTCTCGCGGCTTCGTCAGATTGGGCGATTTCAAGGTTTTCAACGGGCCGAAGTTCAGAATAGAGATGGACTCCCTTGGCCCACGCGTAACCGTCGCCCTTGTGGCGGAGGAGTTCGCCCAAGGCGTATTTACCGAAGGCCGGATGTTTCTGGAGCGCCGGAGCGCTCCCCAACTGGTTTAGGGTGTCCAACATACTGTGTGTTCATTTCCGTCTGGTCGAGCGCCACGGCTTGGTTTTTGTTCTTGCCGGATGGCTCGTCATCCGGTCGCAGGCCGAAAATGGCGGCCACTGGGTAATTCGTATAGATCTCAAAATTGGAACAAAAAAATCCTGAAATAATTTTGGTCTGATAGTTCCCGACCGCCGAATACCTGGTCGAATGAGAGGGAAGCGATGTTGCGGTGATGGCGCGGGTATGATTGACTGCAGACCATGTGGGTGGCGAATGCTGATGACGAGGAACTGGATCTTCGGGCGCGCCTCGGTCTCCTCGGGACGGATGAGGAACGAGAGCAGGCGGTCAAACTGCTCCTCTCCCGATTTGAAAGACCCATTATGAAGTTCCTCGCAGACAGGTTCGCAGACCTTTCGGCTGATGATCGGGCTTCCGCAGTTCACGATGCTTTTCTCACCGTCCATGAAAAGTCCGTAAACCGGACTTTGGACGTCGATTTACCGCTTCACCCGCTGCTCTTCACAGTCGCAAAACGCCGTGCGATTGACCTTCGGCGGAGGGCATCCTCCAGGATTCGTGCTGATGCAGAATTGACGGCTGAAGTGGGTGAATACTTGGTTGGAACAGAGACCGGACGCGACTGGCGCCTTGCGATCACCCTGGCCAAGGCTGAAGACGTCATGGAAGCATTCCGCAAGTTCATCGGCACTTTGAAGGGACAACAACGGCGGGTTGCTTCGGTGATGGCTGATTCTCTGCCGGACTGGCTGACGGATCAGGAAATTGCCGAAGATGTATTTGTGCGCTCTGAAATGAGGATTACCGTAATGGAGGTCAAAGGGGCGAAGAATGCATTGATGGCAAAGTTTCGTGAGATCATGAAACGTAAACTGGCTTGAACCTATATGACGGAATCTGACAATTCAAAGCGTCGGGAAGACAAGGCAGTTCAGGCGCTCATTTCAGCCGCCCTTCACGTTAGTGATGCGGATGTGACTGCGGAGGAAATCGGACCGTATCTCTGCGGCGACGTTGTGCTCTCCGGGGAGGACGCGGCCGCGCTCAAGCGCAAAGGATCTCAGCCTTTCCCATCAGATCCGCCGTCCGGTTCGCTGACGCAGGCTGCTGCGGTTGAAAACGAGGAGTTCATGGCTCTGCACCGCAAGCAACCCGGACAGGGTTTTTCCCCGAAAACCGAGGAGGAGATTAAGCGCAAGCGGGAGGAATTGCTGGCGGAATTGCGAAAAAGGAAGAAAGGCGGCGGTTGACTGAAACTCAAATAGAGGGCTTGGCTGACGACGTGGTTGCCGCCTTCGGGCTCTCGGCCCCGGTTGAGCTTGATCGAATCGCTCGGGAAGAAGGAATCCAGTTGGCTGAAGGAGACTATGGAGATGAATTCCACGGGCGGATTGAGTATCTCGCGGAAGTGGAGGCGTTCGTTATCTACCATCCACGCTACATTACGAACCACTATCCTTCCCGGGTGAGATTTTCCATCGGTCATGAATTTGCCCACTTCTACATCCCGCACCATCGGGAGATGTTGATCAGAGGAAAAGCCCACTATTCGCTGGAAGGGTTTCGGCACAAGAACGCTGTTGAACGCCAAGCTGACGTGTTCGCGGCGGCCCTTCTGATTCCTACCAGGTTTTTGAGAGAAAGGATGGGGCGGCGCGGCTTTCTCAGTCTTTCCCAGGTCCTCACCTTGGCTGATGATTGCAAAGCCAGCGCCCAGGCTACGGCATTCCGCTACACCCGGTTTACAAAGGAGCCGCATCTGGCTTTGGTCTCAGAGGACGGGAACGTCCTTTACGGTTTTGCCTCTGAGGAAGCGCGGGCATGGGGCTTTTGGCGCTTGCGAGATTTCGCGATTCCGGAGGGAAGTGCCACATTGAGGGCCACCGCTGCCACCGGAATTGTGGAAGATAAAACTGAAGTGGGGATTTGGTTTCCCGCGCGAGGAACACATGCGGAACTTTGGGAAGAGGCGGTGCAACTTGGTAGCTCCACCCGTGTGCTTACGCTTTTGTCGTGGTCGAACTACGCGAAGTGAAATCTTTGGAGCGCGGATCCTCTACCAATAGCAATCCGAGCTTCCGGCAGACAAGAATCTCGCCGACTTCACCCATGAGTCCGAATTTTCGTCCGCAATTCGTGAACTGTTCGTAAAGCAGCGTTGCGTTAATTGCCTTTTTTGCGGCGGACATCATCAATTCTGAAACCGCCATGCTCTCGCCCTCTTTCATCCTGGACGCCTGCGAAATCAGTTTCACCAGCACCGTGTCATCAACATTCGTGAAGGTTCGTTTGGGGTTCATGGTTCACTTGATTGTCGGTTGGCCCGGTGGAGGACAGCACCTCTGGTCTGCCGATTGTGGATCGAGGCGGGTTTGGTAGAACTGGAAGGTGCGCTGAGCTTCGGCGAGGGGGTCGTAGATTTCGAGCATGGTGCGTTTGGTGCGGTACGCGCTCCACTTCTCCGCGTTCTTGCACTTCGCGGTGGGAGATGGCTTCGAATTCTTTCATGGTCGGGATGGTTAGTGGCGACGCGGATCAGCCGGCATTGGCTTGCACACTTTTCACCGGAACCTCAACTGGCTTCGTCGAACTTCGTCGGCCATAAATCACCCACAACAATGCGAACGCCATCCGGGAAGTAATCACGTTCTGTCAGTAGCTCGTGATGTTCCCGGCACCATGCTTTCGCTTCGGCCCATCTCTCCACTTTTAGCAACTTGAAAACCTCCGGTGCCAGGCCAATCGTCACATCAAGATTATCAAGTTTTACCTCGTTATCCTCGCTCAACCGGGTTCCTGTCGCTTCTCCGTGTTGCAGCAGTTCCAGAACGGGCAGGTAGTGAAAGCGCCACACGTTTTCTGATGAAACACGAAGTCTGAAACCGTTTCGTGGTTCCTCAGGGTGTGGCTTAGGATCCTCCCAGCAGAAGCGAAGCGAATCGTTTTTGAAGTAGGCAACGGCGCCTATGTGCAAGCTGACTGGTTGGCCATTGACACTTAGACACCTCAGCGCCTGATCCTTTGCTTTATCTTTTGTGGTTCGGTCAGGCGGACTGACACGGCCCTTCGATTCGAGTGCTAACCACTGACCGGGCGACATTTCCCCGATCAAATCTGGCCTCGATCTCCCGTTTAACACGGGGTTCAATTGTGGGCGAAAAACGTCCAAATGGAGCAACCATGGAACGTTCAGCAGCCTTAATGCAAACATCTTGCACATGACCATCCCGAGAAAATAGTTCACGGCACCTTTTTCGGTTGGGTCGAGGCTTTTGGCAGCGTCGGTTCTCCGCAATCGGCGGCCTGCCGACCCGGACTGCTGAAGTGCCATCCTCACGAGTGACCAGCGAAACAATGCCTCGTATTGCGAGCTTTGGCCGTGGCGGAAGACATACTGGCGATTCGGCCGACCGACCGTCACTGCAGCCCACAAAATGTCGCTCCAATCAACTTGAAGGACGTCAAATCCGTCAGAGATTCCAGCACACAGCACGGTCTTTTTATTTGGAGCGGTGCTTGACGAGGGCTTGGAAAGGGATTTGGGGATTGTGCTGACA
>JAQBVM010000060.1 GCA_027623095.1 Verrucomicrobiota bacterium | reverse complement strand
TTTGGCGCAATTCGGGACCGGCGCCACAAATTGGAATCGCTTCCCCGAGCTCCGCAAATAATATATCCTTTGAGGCGGTGAACAAACCTTGCATTAAACTCCCCCGCACACAAAAAAAGAATTACGCTCCGTGCGGAAAAGAGACGGGAAAGATGCGACTAAATCCGACTTGTTGGCAGAGTCAGGACCCGTTAATGTCTGAGTTCTGAGGTTCCTCAATAGACGGGAGTCCGTAACGTGATGAAACAACGGCATAGAAAGACCAGTCCTTCGCGTTTACCGCACGGGCACGGGCACGGGCTCGCTCTGGGAGCGGCCGCCTCATGGCCGACGTTTGAATGCCTGATTTCAGAATGGTGGCGCGATTCTACCAAGCTGACGGAAATCCTAATCTCCAAAGAACCTCCCTTTGGCGGGGTTGTCAGTTGTGTATTCCTTGTGGACCTAGGGTGTCTCGGTCCGAAAGAGGGCTTCGTCACGCAGTTTCGGGAAAGGATCGAGTATCAAGACGAGTTCCGTTCGATGATGATTAGCCGTAATCCGTTGATCAATGCAGAATATTCCCTCGCCGCAAAAATTATCCGGGAATCGATAGTGTACTCGAGCCGGCTTGGGTTTGAACTTCCTCAAGGAGTTCAGCGAGCCCTGAGTGCTTTGGGAAGTCTGGACGCTGCCGGGGAATGCCAAGAGGATATTCCGCTCGGAGCCGGTGACGGCAAGCCACTCTACATTGCCGGTCCGCACGATGACGTTGATCACATCATGGCAATTCTGGTTGGGAAATGCGGGCATGGGAACTTCCACTTCACGATACCCGGAGGTCCGATTCCGCCCGACTTCTTTGGTTGACTCCACGACTCCGGAAAAGGCCGAAATATATTGCGGCCATTCGACGAGTGGCTGCTCTTTGTGAGTCCTGCCACGCTTCCTTTGTCAGTGCGTCAGAGCATAGACCACGATGTTGATTCCCATCGGATAGGCTTTCTTCAGTGAGAATTCGCGAAAGTAATACTCGTTCTCGCCTTCGCGTTCCCAGCCGTCTCCCAAATCGGTGTTGTGGCAAAAGATTGCCATTAATCGGCCATTGCCGTCGATGAGTCCGCGATAGTGCGGCTCCTTCGCATCTGGCCGTTCCCAGGTAACGCCGGTCGATTGGCTTTGAATTCCGAGCGCAACATTTGGAACCTGCGGTTTCTCCGGAATCTCGTAAAAGCAGCGGAATATGGGATGATCGATTGAAAGCTCCACGGGTTCGCGGTCCGGAAAGACTTTCTTGATCTGCGCATGAAAGCTTTCCCATTCCGGATCACCCCAGAAGTCATCGACCATGAGAAAGCCGCCACCCAACAGATACTCCCGCAGTCCAGTGGCCTCGTCCGAGTTCAAGATCATTCCTCCGCCCTCGACCAGGTAAACAAACGGGTAATCCTTCAGATTGGGATCCGTCAGTTTCATCACCTTGCCGTTGGGATCGGACTTCAAACCTGTCTCTTTCTGGAATCGAGCCGAAAAGTTCAAATCGCTGTCGGGATAATCGGTCGCCCACATTGAGTTGCGGATACGGAACGAGCCGGTCGTGGAGTATATGATTCGAACAAACGTGAAGGATTCCTGTTCGAAGGTTACTTCAGCGACTCGCTGCAAAGGAATAGGTGTGTCAATGTCCACAATCTTCGCGGCGCGGATTGGGCTGGGCAGAAGGAGTAGAAAGGACGTGAGCATGGTTCGGAGCAGACACATTGCGATTCGATCACTTCCGACGCAGTCACTTCGTGCTGTCCGCGATGCTTCAAAGATTGAAGTTTTCATAGGATTATTTTAGCAGGGAATTCATCTATTTCTTGAGCGTCGCTGACAATATCACAGAACAGAATCGTTCACAGGTATTACCATCACACTCTCGGACCTTTTAATTTGGGCCTTCGACGGATGCGTTTCCCCTCACCCCAACCCTCTCCCACGGGAGAGGGAGAACGGCCCCCCGCGACGGGAATGAATTTAATCCTTGGAATTTGTCTGCGGCAGCGAAAGGAATTCCCTCTCCTTGGGGAGAGGGTTAGGGTGAGGGGAAGCAAAGGCTTAGCCGGTCGCCCAGATCAACCGACTCCCGCAACCGTCAAACTACCCGAGAAAAGGGTCACCCATAGCATGGTTCGAGTTAGGGGCTGACGCCAACATCGGAGAGGTCGCTAAACCAGTTGAGGTATTCTGTTGCATCAAAGGGATCGCCACACATCTGCAGTTGGGAACTTCCAAAAGCGCCAATGCCCGGCTGCACCAGTGGATGGGGAAAACGGAGGGATTGCATTCGTCAAAGGGTCAATTTTGGAACGACCAAAGAACGAACCAAGCTTCTAGGTGACCCAAAGTTGGAAGCCTGAATATAAACAACTTACAGAGGCCGCGATTTTCGAACGCTCCCAGGTCACTTCCCTCTTCCCGCCACAAATCATTGGGGCAGATTTGCTTCCAAGTGACCCAAAGTTGAAGGGTTGAGTTTGAATGACTTGTGAAAGCGCCGGTTTTTCCCGCCGTCGGTCACTCCTCTCTTCCCGCCATCGGCACGAGGGCGCAGGGGCTAATGGGTGACCCCTACGTCTGTTGTTCGTGACGACCACAGACGCTGGATCCGCACCAATTGAGATGATGCGGAACGGCGGGGCTCTATCACAACCTTGGCCGAAAAAGCGATCACGACTCGCCTGCATCTGGGGACATCCAAAAGTGCAGACGCGCAATTGCACCAATGGGTGGGCAGGACAGGACGATTCCATTCACGAGAAGGTGAAGTCCAAAGCGGTCGAAAGCGAACCGTGCTATGGGTGACCTTTGTCAACGAGATCTCAATACACCTCGTCGTGGCTTCCGATGTCCTGAAAGACCGCCCGGTTTTCGGGGGCAAACTGAAAAACGACCCGGACATCGGATTCGATGCTGAAACTCCAATACTCCCGCAGGTCGCCGGAAAGTTTGTGCGTGCGAAGCCGCGGGTCATGCGGGTTGTCCCGGAATATTTCCACCTGCCGCCAGAATCTTTTCTCCCGCGGCTTTCGGCCAGCAATGCGGTTCTTGAATGCCCGCTTGAAGGACGAACTGAAGGCGATCTCCGTCATTCGGCAAGGAATTCTTTCAGTTCACTGATGGAGCGCGAAAACTTCAACTTGCCCTGTTTCAACTCTTCCATGCTGCGCCGCCCGTTGGCCTTGATTTCACGGCGGCGTTCGTCGATCAACGCTCGTTCGAGCACGGATTTCAATTCGACTTTTTCTTCCGTGGAACAGCTTCGCAAACTCTCAACCAGCGCGGCAAATGTTTCGCTCATGGAAGGACTTTAATCTCTCGGCACTTTGGAATCAATCTCCCCGCTTCGGGCGAAAACTCGAGTTCACCCTACGGGCAACGCCAGGTGAATGCTTTTACCGCGAACGCAGATTCTCGTTCGATCCGGCCATTTCCGATTGAAGCCGGAAAACCGCACCGCAAAGTGCCGTGTGTCTTTCGATAGGAATTAGTGTCGAATGTACAGAGGAGTCAGTGGAATAGCCGACAAACCGAATGGCCGCAAAAAGGCGCAAAAAGCGCAAAGGTCCTCTATTCTTGCGCCTTCTGTGCCGTTTTGCGGCTGATGACTTTTCCTGGCGGTCTGGTCCAACTGGCTGACCTGGCAGTTACCGCACGAGAGCCTTCTCGGTGGAAAGGGAAGAAAGCGATGTGTTTTGCAGAGCAACGCTTCGAGGCCCGATCACCAGCTTAGATTTCCGATCACCTTCGGAATCGGGTTTTAAGGCGCAACAACCTTCCACGTGCCTCCGGGATTCGCCGGATCGAGAATCTTGGCATCCTTAAGGCGGATTCCATCCATGAACCACACCGCCAAGGTGCCTTTGTCATGTTGGAATAACAAATCAGGTTTTCCGTCGGCGTTCCGGTCAACCACGCTCACGACGCGCCAGACGGTGCCGGGATTTGAAGGACTCAATAATGATGCGCGCAACAGTGTAACTCCGTTCAGAAACCAGACCGCCATCGTTCCGTCCTCATGCTGAAAAAGCAGGTCCGGATTGCCGTCCAAGTCGAAGTCGCCGCTTCCCGCGACTCTCCAATTCACGTCGCCAGGAGTACTTGGATTGAACAGCGCGGCGGATGTCAGACTGGCGCCGCTTAGGAGCCACGCAGCCAACGTTCCGTCCTTGTGCTGAAAGACGAGATCGGTCTTTCCATCGCTGTTGAAATCGCCCGTCGCGGTGACTCGCCAATTTGGATCGGAAGGCCGGCTTGGATTCAGCAGGTTGGCGGCAGTCAGAACGACGCCGTTCATGCTCCAAACCGCAAGCGTCCCGTCCGTGTGCTGGAACAGAATGTCTTCCTTGCCGTCTCCATTGAAATCAGCGCTGCCCGCAACGCGCCAGTTGGTGTCGCCAACGTTAGCCGGAGTCAGAAATCGAGCCGAACTCAATTTCGGTCCATCCATCAGCCAAGTGGCCAAAGTCCCGTTTGAATCTTGAAAGAGCAGATCCGGTTTGCCATCGCTGTCCATGTCGCCAAGAACTCTCGTTGCTGCTGTTATTCGAACGTTGATACTGGCGCTGCCGCTCGCAAAATTGATATTGGCTAAATCATCCGGGACAAAAAATACTCCCAATATCTGGTCGTCACCCTCGGGCAGAATCGTCCCGACTGGAGGCGAGTAGCCGAACTGGCCTGAAACCGTTTGGCCCGCCACAGTCGCGCTCGCGTTCAACTGAATGCTGCTGAGCGGAGTTCCAACAAGAATGTCCGCCGGTTTGTTCCACGCAAGGATCGGGGTCGCCTTATTGACCAACAACACTTGCGTCACCACCGCCGTTGAGTAAATCCCGGCATTTGTGCCCGTTGGCGTGAGCGTTGCCTTGATCGTATTTTCACCGGCATTCAGGATTGTTCCGGGAGGATTGTCCGGATACGTCACAGCCGCCACAGTTGACGTGGCATTCAACTGAGCAGCGCTCAAGGGTGTGCCGTACGTTATTAGTGAGGGTGTGGACCAACTGTAAGGCGGAACGGTCAAAACCGGATTTACCGTCAGGACTGCTGCGGTTGAATTCGTGCTTCCAGAGCCATTCGTCGCGACACATCGGTATTGAAATCCGTTGAGCGCGATGGTCGCCCCAATAATACTGAGCGTCTCGGTGGTCACTCCAGAATAGAGATCGTCGTTCGCCAAGTCCGACCAACTGTTTCCGCTACTGGTGCTCACCTGCCATCGCAGAGTGGGCATCGGCATGCCGCTCACAGCGACCTTGAAGGAGGCGCTTGCGCCAGCGGTCACCGCTTGATTCCCGGGCTGCGCCGTGATGACAGGAGGATCGTTCCCTTCGAAAACAACAACCGTGAAAGTCTGTGTAGTGCTTAACTGTTGCGGACTGCTGTCGGTCGCGCGCACAGTAATCGAATTGGTGCTTGGCGCCTGTGCGCGCGTCGGCGTCCAAATAAAAACCCCAGTGGCTTGGTCAATCCGAGAACCCTCCGGTGCGCCAGGATCAAGAACGAATCTAAGGGTCTGTGACGGTTGGTCTGCGTCAGCCGCAATAGCGGTGAATGTGATTGTTTCGCCTTGGTTGACGATGAGATTTTCAATGGCTGCAAGGGTTGGCCAATTGTAGCCCAAGCGTATGCTGCTTTGTCCGACGGAACTCCACCCGATGCTCGCCACTGTGGCCACCGCCGTGACCTGAACCACCGTGCCGTCGGGCGCAGTGTTAACCCTGGCTTTCAGCGTTACGGTTTGGCTCTGTCCGGTCCCCAGCGTCCCCAAGTTCCAAAGAGTGCCGCCAAAGTAACTGAGGTAAGTCGGGAGCGTCGCCGATAAACTCACCCCGCTCAAATCCACCGCCCCTCGATTGGCCACCGTGATCGTGTAAATAACATCCTGCCCGGGCCGCGCTGGATTCGGACTCGCCGTCATCGCCACCGCCAATGGAGGCAGGGCCGGACCGACCGTCAACGTCGCCGGATTGCTCGTGACCGAACCAGCGGAGTTGCTTACAACGACCGTGTAGCTACCCGCGTTGCTCGAATTCACACTCGCAAAGGTTAGTATGGTGCTGTTCGCGCCTGCGATCATCACACCGTCCTTTCTCCATTGGTAGGAGAGCGGGGCGTCACCTGTGGCGCTCACACCGAATGTGACGTTAGCGCCCGCATTTACCGTTTGGCTCTGCGGCTGCCCCGTGATGGTTGGAGCTTGAATCCCTGGTCCCAACGTGGTTGACCGCTGACCAGTGATAACGACTTCCCGCACGCCGTCGAAATTGGCGGTCCCAGTGAAGGTCACCGCGCCGGACGCGCCAATCGGAGGCGTGGCTTGATACGTCAGCGTTCGCCGCACGCTATCGAGAAAAGTCCACTTCACTTTGCGACTCACGGAGTCAAACGCGCCGTTCTCGTTTATTGATCCAACGGTCCAGCCCGTGGGCGGTTGATCCTCGACGCCGCACGCGAACGTACCCGACTCTGGCGTGACAACAATCGCAACAGTGAGCGGCGTTCCCGGCGTGTATTGACTCGGCAATTGTCCAACTGCCGTATTCCCGCCAACCGTTTGTGGGGCGACTTGCGATTTTCTGGCCACCGTACTGGACGAACCCACGCTGGCGCCTTGCGGTTGTGGCGGGTCGCTCACCCACCAGGCGGGAGCTGAGGCTTGCGAACTGTCGAAACGATACCGTTCCCCCGTCAGGTAGAGCGCGAATCCCCGAATGACGTATCCGATGGGTATGGGATTCGGTGGGACTTGCCAAGTGTCTCCGCGTTTGAAGGCCGTTGCATACGACAGCACTTCGCTCAACGGCACAGTCCAGTTCGCGGGATTTACATCCGCCGGATGATACGCTGCCAGATTGATTGTGGTCATTCCGCCGATCACGCTTTTGTCCGTTCCATTCAGGTTCCCTTCGCCTTGGAACGTCTGCGTGCCTGACGCTGTGGGTGGCGGTGTCACCTGATACGTCAACGTGCGCGCGATGCTTTCCAGGAACGTCCATTTCACCTTCCGATTAACTGAATCGTAGGCACCACTGTCACTGATTGTTTCCACCATCCAGCCAGTCGGCGGCTGTTCCTCGACTCCGTACGCCAACGCGCCCGTAGGCGGAGTCGTCCGCAACGTGACGGTGAACGCACTCCCCGGAGTGTATCCCGCAGGCAACTGGCGCTGGACAAAAGATTCCACGGGCGGCGGATTGTAAGTCACGGTGAGCGCGTCCGTCACGGTGTTCCCCGCGGCATCGCGGACCGTGATGGTGATGACGTTGACTCCGCTTTGCAGGCTGATGCCGTTCGCTGTCCAGGCGGTCGTGCCGCTGGCGGTGCCGCTGCCGCCCCGGTCGTTGCTCCATGTCACTTGCGTCACGCCAGCATTGTCGCTGGCACTTCCGCCTAGATTCACCGCGCCGCTGCCGGTCAGGTAGGTCGAGCTGCCCGTCGGCGAGGTGATGGTCACTGTTGGCAATGTCGCGTCAGCTTCCGGTATGTTCACCGTAAGTGATACCACCGCCGAAGTCTTGACGTTACCGGCCGCGTCATAGGCGCGGGCAGTCCAATTGTGTGTGCCATTATTCGCACTGGTTATTGCCCAACCGATTGCATAAGGCGCCATTGCATTGCTGACCACAAACGTCGTGTCATCGTAGAAGTCCACCTTCGTCACGCCAATGTTGTCCGACGCGGAAGCCATGATCACAACCCTCTGCGCGGTCGTATAGGTTGTCCCACTGGCCGGGCTGCTGATCGATACAGTCGGCGCAGTCGTGTCCGGCGTCTGGGCCGGTTGGGTCGTGAAGCTGTAAGCGCACGACCAGTTGCCGTAGATCTCCCCTGGACCTTTGCCTCGCACTTTCCAGAAATAAGGGGTCGCCGGATTAAGCGCCGATGATGGTTTGTACGATGTGCCTGCGCTTGAAGCGATAATCAAGCAGCCCGAACAGGGTTGAAGCCGTCGCGTCAGTCGGCAGAGCTCCAGGGCTGGTTGCTAAAGCAATCACATAGCCCTCGGTGGCCCCAGTCTCGTAGCCCGCGCTGTCCCCAGTAGTCACTCCAATCCAACTAAATTCCGGAGTCGTCGGGACGTTCGCCGCTCCGTTCAACGGGGCACTCAGGCCCGGCGCAGGAAGATTGACCCAGCCGACATGGACATGTGTCTCGTGTTTTCCATCGTCGCCAGGTCCCAAGACTTGATTGGCACCCAAATCAGTGCAGGCTTTTTTGAAATTCTGCAAAGCAGAATTGTTCGGTGACATATCGCTCACTCGAGTTGTCCCGATCATGCCAACATCAAAGGCCTTGCCGGAATAGTGAGGCGAAGGTGTTGGCGTCGTCTGATGGCCACCTCCCGCAATTTCCGTTACCGTGAACGTGTAGGTATCGGCCAGCTTTAGCATGACATCCAACATGTCCCGATCCAGCCAGGTGGAACCGCCGGGGGCATTGCCTGGCGAGGAATCAGCATCCCCATAGCTACTTCGCATCGCCTGCCCGCCGTTGGCCGTGTCCTGGATATTCTGCCACGCGTTAGCGGAATCCGATCGGACATCATGCATCGTTCGCAAGGTGATCTTATCACTGCGAGCGAGAATTTGCTTCGCCAGATCCTGACGATCACAAGCGTTTGAAGGCAACGTCGTTGGCGACGGCTGGGTCGTTGTGAACATTACGATGTTAACGAGATTCACATCCGAAACACCGGCTGAATTCCGAGCATAGGCCCGGTATTTATAGATGGTGTTGGCCTGCAAACGGTCTAGGACGGCGCTAAAATCGCTTCCTGACTTCGTGATGTCCGCGTCCAGAATCACGCCATAATCCACGCCTGGTGTCCCTGTGCTCCAATTGCCGGAATTCTTTGCCCATTCAAAACTACAGTCGGCAATCGTGGCTCCGCCCGTGTCGGTGACGCGTCCGTTCAGCCTGGCTGAATTTTCCGTCACCGACGTCGCCGCGAGGGTTTGGACTTCCGGTCTTGTCACCATGGGCGACGACTGTGTCGTGAAGCTGAAAGTGCCCGACCAGTTGCCGTAGATCACGTTGGGACCTCTGCCCCGCACTCTCCAAAAGTAAGTCGTTCCCGCGCTGAGCGCTGATGCTGGCGTGTACGATGTGCCTGAAGTGATAACTGTGCAGCCTGAGCAGTTTGAGGCCGTCGGGTCGGTTGGCAGAGCTGAACTACTGGTCGATATGGCAATCACGTAGCCCGCACTGGCCCCAGTCACCGCGCTCCACCTGAATGTCGGGGCCGTAGAGACGCTGGTCGCTCCGTTCGACGGGGCGCTCAAGCTCGGTGCCGGTAGGTTTGGCCGCTTATCGTGATTTGCGCCTGGCCGAACCAAACCGCCAGACAGCATAAGACGATCCTGGAATATCCGCTCACCGCTCCTTGTGTTGTTTTCATACTGATGGACTTTCTTTGCCACCGCTGGACTGTCCAAATAATAGAGGCGTGACCTACTCACGCCCCAATCCAGGCACTGGTATGCCCTCACAGGAACGTTTTCGGGCACGCCCGATTTGGGCGCGCCGCGAACCGTGTCCTGTGAGCAAAATTACCAGTTTTGGATTGGACAGCAGCCGAAGCCGCAAATCTGTTTTTAGTCGTGGTTTACATAGCTTTGCTTTTGGAACGGTGGCATTGAATCAGACGCCGCCGCATGGAGCAAGGAGGAGTTTTCGCTTTGCTTCCAGCGGGTGCGTTGTTCAGTGAGACAGTTAGCGCCTCAACACGGAGTGGAAGTCACGTCGAAATGGGCAATCGGACGATTGGGAAGCTTGGTTTCAAGACCACGGATACACGTTATCTCGCATCAGGAGTTGACGCACGGCGACTGCATCGGCGCGATTGAGGCGCAGCGCTTGGATGGTGGCGCGGCCCGTTGGCGTCCGGCCAACGAGCCACGGACCGTTCCAAGCGAAGTGTTCGGTCCACTTGCTTTCGCGCGGATTGAAGAGCCGAGCGACTTGACCGGATTCCGCGTCCACGCCGGAGAGGTTCGGACCTTTGTAGCTATTGCAGAAGCAGCAGGCCAAGGCCAGGTTGTCCAACTCGCTCGGGCCGCCGTGTTGTCGGGAAATGACGTGGTCAACGTGGAAGGGAAGTTCGGCGAATAGTTCCGGGAAAAGACAATATTCGCAGCGATTTTTCGCCCGGGTGCGAACGGCTCGTTGAAGCGCCGTTTCCATCGCGGGCCTCAGGCCGGCGTGGCAGTTTCACGGAGCGAGAGGCGGGCTTTGGCTTTGAGGAACTCCAGTGCCCGGCCCACGTTCAGGTAATAATCCAACTCCTGTGCCTCGTCGGCGTTCAAGCTGCCGGCGTTGGCCTTGCCCGATAGTTCATGCACCCGTTCCGAATCGTCCTTCGCAAGGTGCAGCCGCAATAATTCACGTGCCGCCGCCGGAGACAGGTCGCCGACTTCCGGCCGGATGGCTCGATTCCAGATTTCGGTTTCGGTGGCACCCGCACTCGCTTTCATCTGCCACTTCGTAACTCAAAATTTGTGCTGAATCAAGGGGTCTTTCTAACAACCGTTTGATGTCTCGGTGCAACGTGGCCAGCGCCTTGATGTCTCTCCTCATGACTCGTTTGGATTCAGGCGGAAGCCGACGCAAGAAATCTTCGACGGGCCAGGCGAATTCCACCTTATACTTCATCCAGAATCGACCTTGCTGTGGCGGGCTATTGCCGGGTATGCTTCCCGGATGAATGATTCCGCTCAAGCTGCCGCCGTGAACCCGGAAAGCTTGAAGCCTGCCCTTCACTGCAAGATCGAGCGGATGAGCGGCCAGCAACTTGAGTTGCTCGACCGGTTGCTTCACCAGATGGAGGCCGAGGAATTGGCGGAACGCCTTGGAGATGCGTTCGATCAGGACCAAGAGCGAGGCGTGCTCCGCCGCATCCCCGACCTCGTGAGGGAATTCCGAGCCAGCCATCCTTACCGATGACGGTTTGCTTGGATACCAACGTTTTTCTTCAAATCTTTGGTCGAAGACATCCGTTTCGCCCGATCTTCCGAGCGCTCTTGGACGGGCGATTGACGTTGGCTATTTCGACCGAAATCCTGTTGGAATACGAAGAAGTGACCGTGCGGCTTTCCGGAGCTGATCGTTGGCGTGACATCGCCGCACTGCTGGAGGTGCTGGCCCGAACGCATGGCAACATCCGTTACGTGGATCCGCAGTTCCGTTTCAGCGTGATATCGTCGGACCCTGATGACAACAAGTTCTGCGATTGCGCTGTTGCGTCGGAAGCCGATTTCGTCGTCAGCGAGGACAATCACTTCGAAAGTCTGAAGACCGCCGGATATAAACCCCAACCGATCACGCCCGCTGAATTCACTGGCCTCTTGGCCGCACTGGAGGATTGACGGGGCAAGGAGAATAGCCAGTCTCGTTACGGACAGCAGCCGAAGCCGCAAATCTGTTGTTGGTCCTGGTTTACATAGCCTTGGTTTTGGAACGGTTGAATTGGAGCAGGAATCGACGGATGGCGCAAGCGCGGTTTCCGTCCGGTCCACGCCGGCAAGACGCGGAAGGGGGTGTCAACTCACCGAGGTTGGAGGAAGACCGGGAGAAACGGGCGACGCAATAAGGATTGGCAAATCCTCAGAACAAAACTTCAAGTCCGCGGGCACGCAAGTGCCGGTCGTTGGTAAACACCTTGGACAGAATGTAGATCGCCCCGGTCTTGACTTCAGGGATGCCTCAAACGGATTGATGAGTTTCAGCCCGGCAATGTGTGCGAAGATCAGGATGTTGGTGTCCAGCACCATTTCAGTCCCGCCCCGGCAGCGGACGATCCCGGCGGATTTCGCTCTGCCACGCGACCGGGTCAAAACTATGACAATGACCCTGCATCCTTCTTTGAGCGCCGGCTCTTGGGCGAACTGTGCCGGGTGGCATGGGGTGTGGTCCGTACCGTTTTGCAGTCGGTTTGCGGGCGTCCGGATGCCGTGCCGGGGATGATTGGCGCGATTCAGACCTTCGGCGACTTGATCCATTTTCATCCGCACATCATCAGTTTTATCGAGCGAGGGCAGCGAGAGGTGATCGAAAAGATTCTGCGGCACTGCGGGTTGTGGGAAGAGGAAGCGGCGCGAGCGCCGCCGGAGAAGGAGCAGGAGGAGGCTCTCCGTGACTGAAATTTCAGGGAGGTTGAGATGGGGTGGCCGCTTTGCCGTCCGGAGGAACGAGTGGGCCGCAGACGCGGGCGTTCTGGAGGAGCATCCCTGGGGGGCAACTCGATTGCTAGTGTGACGATCGTGGATAATGACGCTCCTGATCGTCCCGGACACGGGGTCAATGACACGGTGCTCGCGCTAGCCGCACAGGAAGACGGAAACGTCATGGTCGGAGGGAGATTCACCACGATTAACGGCGGCGGGAGGAATTCGCTTGCCCGCGTTCATGCCGACTTGTCGTTGGACGAGACTTTCGATGCCCGATTGGATGCGGGTACCGAGATTCAAAAGATTGCTGTGCAACCGGATGGATCAATGATCATCGGCGGATCCGGCAACACGCATCGAGATCCATTCCGAAACAGCGTTCTGCGTCTTCAGTCGAATGGAGGCTTGGATCCGAATTTTGTGGCATCATTGTCGAGAACTTGGGTGTGGGGAGGACGGCAGATTCCTTTTACGGTTGGGTCGCTCGCCGGTCAGCGGAACGGGCAGATCCTGGTTCTTCACTCGCCCGAGAACCTGAACGCTGGACGCGAGTCACCGCTGCTTCGGCTCAATCCGGATGGCTCGGAGGACTACGAGTTCTCCGGAAAGTCTCCGTTTTCTCCATTTGGGTTCTTTTGGGATTCTTCCTATCGGAAGCCTCTGTGTTTTTTAGAAGGTACGGATCATTCAATTTGGGTGGGTGGAACCCGTATGTTGATGCGTTTGCGTGAAGATGGTCTTCTGATCGACGAGGATCTGAACGGATTTGTGGGAGCTCCTCTGCCCCGCATCCATGAATACGAAAATTCATTCAGTGGTCCGGTACGTACGATTCTGCAAGGCGATCCTGAAATCAACGCGCTCGCTCTTAAGCAGGATGGCCGCGTCCTCGCGGGGGGGTCCTTCGTCACCTGCGGAAGCCCGGCCTTTTTCAACCTGGCTGAGTTCTATCCGGACGGTACACCGTATGGTCTGCTGCGCTTTGTATCGTCCAGAATTCTGAATGATGGGAAAATAGGTCTGACCGTAATCGCTACAACTGGGAACGAATTCACTTTGGAAAAGTCCGCCGATCTCTCGGCGTGGCAACCGCTGCTCAGCATGACATCGGCCACGAATCGATTCGAAGTGATTGATCCTGATCCGCCGGGCGCTACGCCACGTTTCTACCGCCTGCGGCGCGAGGAATTGTGACCGGCTTGGCGGACATTTTCTGGCCGAACGGATCGATTGGAAAGCCGGGAATCGTTCGATCGTGGAAACAGATCCGGCGGTTTCAGGCAGGCCAACCGGCCCGAAGAAAAGTTAGGGCTCCACGGAGTGTCGCCCCACCATGGAATGTTGTTTGGACCGAGCAGTTGAACTGAAACCGGCGGTTGAGCCGAAAGAAACGAAAGAAGTCAAAAAGGGAGATGGTTTCGCGCGAACTTCAGAGCTCACCCATCAGGTGAATGGCGCGCGACGCAGACGTTCCTCTTTTTTCGGGTCTGTTCGATTTTTTCGGCCATCCAACCGACGTTTGTAGGGTTAAAGTGCCGCGATCGCTGCGTGTTGTTGCGAAATCACAAAAAAGGCCGCTCCCGTTTTCGGAAGCGGCCCAAATTCGACAGCAGTTGTGTTCTGACTACTTCTTCTTTGCTTTCGGTTTGGCTTGTTGTGCCTTCGCCTCGGCCAGCGCCGCCTGGGCGGCGGCAAGCCGGGCCACAGGAACCCGGAACGGCGAACAACTCACGTAGTTCAATCCAATCTGATGGCAAAACCGAACGCTTTCCGGATCACCGCCGTGCTCACCGCAGATCCCCAGCTTTATGTTGGGCCGAGTCTTCCTTCCAAGCTCGACGGCTATTTCCATCAAGCGCCCAACCCCTTTCTGATCGACCGAAGCAAACGGATTCTTCTTGACCACGTCGAGCTCCTGGTATCGCGGGAGGAATGAACCTGAATCGTCCCGGCTCATGCCCAGCGTCGTTTGCGTCAAATCGTTTGTGCCGAAACTGAAGAATTGCGCGTCCTGAGCGATTTCGTCCGCGACAAGCGCCGCGCGCGGAATTTCAATCATCGTCCCAACCAGGTAGTTAAACTTCACTTTCTTCTCTTTCGCGACTTCCGCGGCCACACGATGAACAATTTCAATCTGCAGCTGCAATTCCCTGGGGAATCCAACCAGCGGAATCATGACCTCGGGATTCGCTTTGATCCGTTCTTTCTGCACAGTCGCCGCCGCCTCAAAGATCGCGCGCGCCTGCATTTCGCTGATCTCAGGATACACGACACCGAGACGGCATCCGCGATGGCCAAGCATCGGATTGAACTCGTGCAATTCTTCGACCCGTTTGGAAATTTTATCCACCGGAACATTCATTTTCTTTGCGAGCTCCGCTTGCGCATTCCGGTCATGCGGCAGGAACTCATGCAACGGCGGATCCAGCAAACGAATGGTTGCCGGAAATCCTTTCAAAGCGCGAAAGATGCCTTCGAAATCTTCCCGTTGGTAAGGCAATAACTTTCCAAGCGCCGCCTTCCGGTCTTCGAGCGTCTCCGCGAGAATCATCTCCCGCATCGCATCGATCCGATTGCCTTCAAAGAACATGTGTTCGGTGCGGCAAAGACCAATTCCGGATGCTCCAAAAGCAACAGCATTCACAGTCTGCTCGGGCGTGTCCGCGTTGGTGCGCACCTGCATTCGCGTGACCTTGCCGCACCAGTCCATGACCTTGGCGTAGTTCCTATACGTTGGACTCGCGGCGGGCTTCAGCGATTTCTCGACCAACACTTGAATAATCTCCGAGGCTGCCGTCTTGACCTCACCCTCATAGACTTCCCCCACTGTCCCGTCGATCGAGATGTAGTCGCCCTCATTGAACGTCTTCCCGCTCACTTTGAGAGTCTTCGCGCTGTAATCGATCTGAAGCGAATTCGCGCCACACACGCAAACCTTGCCCATCTGGCGCGCCACCAAAGCCGCATGCGAACTTACACCGCCGCGAGCGGTCAAGATTCCCTCGGCCGCGATCATCCCGCGCAAATCTTCAGGCGAAGTTTCGATGCGCGTCAGCAGGACTTTGTCGCCCTTCTCAGCCGCAATGACAGCGCGTTCCGCGTTGAAATAGATTCTCCCGCTCGCGGCTCCGGGACCGGCAGGCAGACCCCGCGCGATGACCTTGGTCGTCTTGATCGCGTTGCGGTCAAAAACGGGCGCCAGCACTTGATCCAATTGTTCGGCCGGAACACGAGAGATCGCCGTCTTCCAATCAATCAGCTTCTCCCTCTCCATCTCCACGGCGAACCGGACAGCCGCCAAGCCGGTTCGTTTCCCGTTGCGGGTTTGGAGCATGAAAACTTTGCCTTCTTCGATAGTGAATTCGAAGTCTTGAACATCTTTGAAGTGGCTTTCCAACACTTTGCGAATTCGTTCCAGTTCCGCAAATGCTTTGGGAAGCACTTTCTTCAACTCCGCAACCGGTTTCGGGGTCCGAACGCCCGCCACAACGTCCTCTCCCTGCGCGTTCATGAGGAATTCGCCGTAAAACACCTTCTCGCCCGAGGCCGGATCGCGCGTGAACGCCACACCCGAACCGGACTGATCGCCGGTATTTCCGAAGACCATTGCCTGGACATTCACCGCGGTTCCCCATTCGTGGGGAATGCCGTACTTCCGCCGATACACCATCGCGCGGTCGTTCATCCATGATCCAAACACCGCGCTCACCGCACCCGTCAATTGCTCCCAAGGGTCCGCGGGAAACGCGCGGCCAGTGCGCTGCTTGACCAACGCTTTGAACCGTTTCACCAATTCCTTCAATCCGTCGGCATCCAGGCGAGTGTCTTCCGGATGCTCTTCGCCCGGGAACAGTTCGGATTTGAGATCATCAATCACTGTTTCGAACGGCTCGTGATCCTCGTCCGGCCGTTTCTGAACACCCATCACCACATCGCCGTACATCTGAATAAACCGCCGGTAACAATCCCAGGCAAAACGCTCGTTCTTGCTCGCTGCGGCAAGAGCCTCCACCGTCTGGTCGTTCAAGCCAAGATTGAGGATTGTGTCCATCATGCCCGGCATCGAATCGCGAGCGCCGGACCGGACAGCAACCAGCAACGGTCTCTTTAGATCTCCCAGCTTTTTGCCGAGGATCTTCTCCATGCCTTGAACAGCGGTCCGAATTTGGGCCTGAAGTTCCTTCGGATACTGCTTTTTGTTTTCGTAGTAGTAGGTGCAGACCTCGGTCGTAATAGTGAATCCCGGGGGCACCGGCAAACCGATGCGCGTCATTTCCGCCAAGTTTGCTCCTTTGCCGCCGAGCAAGGATTTCATTGAGCCGTCGCCATCGGCCTTTTTATTTCCAAAAAAATAGGCGTATTTCGACGCCTTACGAGATGCATTTGCCATAAATAATTTCTTCAAGCACGGGAGGTTTCGAATCGGAGAATCCGCTAAAACCGAGCGGCGAATCTAACAAAGGCCAACTCCATGTCAACGGCTGACTTTTTTAGAAAGGGATTTGCAGACCGTCGGCTGTTAGCCGCTGGATCCCTCCACAAATCATTCAAAATATTGGTGGGGCGACACTCCGTGGAGCCGTGAATTCTCCTCGGATTCGCCGGCCTGCATAAAATGGGCTTCTGGAAACGCGGGGCTTCCGGATTCCCCGTTGTTTCCACTGCGCCCTTTTCTTCAATTTGATCCCTTCGAGGTTAAATTTGGGCTCCACGGAGTGTCGCCCCACCATCAGTGATTCAGGTCCCGATTCACTTCCAACTCTTGGAAGTTTTCACTCTCTCCATGAACCGAAAAGAACGCTCAACTTTCAACATCCGACGTTCAACCCGCAAATGAACGTTCAAAGTTGGATGTTGAGCATTGAACGTTCGATGTTCATGGCCACGATTCGCGTTCATCTCATGAACGTTTTTCCTCTCTCCATGAACCAGTTTTCTCGATGTATCGCCGATTGGCAATCTGCGATACAGCCGATTACCAATCGGCGCTACGTTTCTAAAACGGTCTTAAAACGGACCAATACTACGACATGAGTAATATGGGCTGCTTTTAGGAACCTTATAGTTGTGCGACACCGCTTGCCAGTGCGGGAGTGAACAGTTTGGGGAGATTCGATCCCAACGGCGGCGGCGGCAATGTCATTTGGGCAAGCGCGGCAGTGAACTTGCTCATATCTTTGATGACATCACCGACCAGGCAGTCAATGAGCGCGGCGCGGTGTTCGGGGAATCGTTCGGCAAATTTCGGGAAACTGAACGCCGGATCATAGAACGCGTGGATGAGGCGCCGGACGACATCAACACCCTTCCATAAAGCCGGCTCGAAGCGGCCGATTCTTGAGGCGGAGACATCGCCACACTTCAAACCCTCGTCAATGCACTCCGCCGCCAGCTCAGCGGAACCTAACGCGAGGTAGAGACCCGACGAATAGATCGGATCCAGAAACGCACGGGCGTCGCCGATCATGACCCAGCCGTCACCGCAGGTCTGGCGGTTCAGGTAGGCGAGATGGCGCAAGCCGCGCACCGGACCAACGCGCCGGGCGGCGGACAGCCGGTCGGCCAGCGGTGCGCAGAGAGCGACTTCACGCGTGAAGGCGGCTTCCATTTCGTCGGACTGCGAGAACACATATTCGGGATCGGCCACGATGCCGACACTGACGATGTCGTCCGGCAACGGGATGTACCAGAACCAGCCGCCGCCAGGGATGAGGAACATAGTAGTTTCACCCGCGTCAATGCCGGGAAGCCGTTTGCCGCCTTGAAAGTAGCCCCATGCCGAAGCTTTCCGCAGTTCGGGCAACGGACTGAGAAGGCCCAGTTGCCGCCCGATGACACACGCCCGTCCGGAGGCATCGACGACAACTTTCGCCGGCACGAAGGAGCGAGCGCCATTGTTGGAAACGATTTCCACCCCCACCGCTCGTTCGCCTTCAAAGCGCACTTCACTGATGGAGGTCTGCTCGTGAACCTCGACGCCTCTGGCGCGCGCGTGGTCCAGCATCAGCCTGTCGAACTGGCTGCGCTCGACCTGCCAAGTGCGCGAGCGTTCGCCGGGGATGGTTTCCGAGAAATAGAATGGCACGGATTCCTTGCCGTTGTGCGACACGAAGCGCACGCTGTGTTTCACGGGAAAAGCCGAGGCACGCAACTGCGGCAGCAACCCCAGCCGCTCAAAGATGCCGTGCGTGTGCGGAATGAGTGATTCGCCGATGTGGTAGCGCGGAAACTTCGACTTTTCGAAGATGATGCAATGATGCCCGTTGCGGGCTAGGAACGTGGCCAGGGCCGCGCCGCCGGGGCCGCCGCCGATGACGGCGACGTCGTAGTCGGGATGGGAAAAGGACGATGAATCAGCGTTCATAAGATTGATGCGGGTTGAAGTTCATGTGTAGCGGACATCTTGAAACTGAGAATCGTAAAAGTGCGGCAGCAAACGGTCCACGCGCAGCAAACCTTTGCGAGTCATTCGCACAGATGTATCGGAGACGGTGAGCCATCCTTCCGCCCCGAGCGCTCGAAGCGGGGTGTCGAATTCGTGAGTGATGTCCACGCCAAACCGGTCTCGGAAAGGCGCGAGGGGCACTTCGCCGAGTTTGAGCTGGAGGACGAACTCGCGCACGATCTGATCGCAAAGCGAGAGTTTGAAGGCGCGCTTGACGGGCAATTCGCCTCGTTCCACAGCGGCTTCGTAAGTCTCCAGAGCGACTTCGTTTTGATAATGCACGCCTCCAAAATAACCGAACGCCGCCACACCCAGCCCGAGCATGTCCGCACCGCGCCACAAGTAATCCTGGTAAAGAAACCGATGGCTGTGCGGATCTTTAACCGCGTTGTAAGCGCTGACAACCGTGTAGCCGGAGCGTTCGAGTTCAAGGAAGCCCTCTTCGAGCCGGGCGCGTTTGGTCTCCCAGGAAACGGGCGACGCGGGCAGTGCCCCCGACTTCAAGTCGCGGTAGAGTTGGGTGTTGCGCGGAATCTCGGTCTGGTAAATGGTCACGCTGTCCGGTTCCAGATCAATGACACGCCGGATGGTCTCCCGCCATTTTTCATCCGTTTCGCCCACCAGACCGCACATTAAATCGAGATTCACCCACGCGAAACCCGCATGGCGCAGCAACGAGAAGGCGCGCGAAACGTCCTCTGCCAAATGCACCCGGCCGTTGAGCCGGAGCAAGTCGTTGTCGAAACTCTGCACTCCCATGCTCACGCGTGTGACGCCTATTTTCCGCAATGCGGCCAGAAACGCCGGGCGCACCGATCTTGGCGCGCACTCGAAAGTAACTTCCTCGATTCCGTCCCACGCCGGCGCGCGGCGCAGTCCTTCTCCCAACCGTGTAACTTGGGCCGTGCTCAGTGTGGAAGGCGTGCCACCACCGAAGTAGGCGAATGACATCGGACGGCCCTTCACTGCGGGATGCGCGGCTTGGAGCGCGATTTCGCGCACGACCGAATCAAGGTAACGATCCACCACCGCCGCTGGCTGCGCGATGTAAGAAAGGTAGTAGCAATAATCACATTTCTTCCCGCAGAACGGCAGATGAATGTAGAGGCCGAGCGGAGCGGCGGGCGCGGGTCGCGCGAGTGCTTCGTGCAACGCGGAAACCTGAGCGCCAGTCCATGCCGATAATGGCGGATAAGCCGCGACGAAGTAATTTCCCTCAATCGGCTCAGTAACGTCCGACGGTTGAGCCGGTAGTTCCGCGGCGACAGAGGAAGTCATGCCGGAAGTAATACGCCTACGTATGATTTGGCACATTGACTTGGGTCAATCTTCGAAAGGATCGGGTGCTTCCATGTTCCGTGTCAGCGCTCCAACAACCGAATGTTGACCACGTGAAACGAAATCCCGGGAGATCTGTCTGACTCATAACATGCGCGCCGCACGCGTTCATTCTCGGGGATTCTCCCTGATCGAGTTGCTGATGGTCATCGGGATCATCGGCATCCTGGCAAGTCTTCTTCTCGGTGCCGTGTCCCGAGTCTATTCCAAAGCAAAGGCAATGGAGTACGATTTTAAGGGAATGGTTTCGGAAGTGGACGATCAACTGAGCCGGTTCTATAGGGAACTCAAAAGCTATCGGGCGATTCCAGCGGAGGAACTTCACAAAATGGGCGTACTGGATGACCAGGCGGCAAAATTCATGCGATCGCCTCACGCGAAGTTCTTTCCGTTTTCATCGACCGACCCGGATGACAAAATCATCTTTCGGCTGAAATGGACCGGCGAATTCGAGGCAATACTGCGAAAAGCGGATGTAACGGATTAACCTTCCGCACGAAAGCTTTAACGGGTGCCCCTCTTGCTTTTACGAGGATCATTGTGCAACGATACACGCAATGAGAACCGTATTTGCCGCAATCCCTCTATTCGGCGCTTTGTTTACAATGAACGGAGCGGAATTCTCCGTCGCGCCGCAACAGTTCAAACAGGAAATATCGGAGCGATTCACCGAGAAGGACGCCTTGCCGAACGGTCCCATCCAATTGCTTGATCTGGATGACAGCGGCGTCATGCGGGTATTTGCGAGCGGAAGATGGTACGAGTCACTCGACGGCGCTTGGCGCGAGAATGAAGCACTTCGTCCCGCTGCTTCCGAGTTCGCATTTGCGAACCGGAACGGTCAGACCACAAAGGTGGCCGTGCCGTGGAGGGAAGTCACGCAACTGATCCGGCACGCCGAGATGATTTATTTGGCTACGCCCAGTGACCCTTTCTTGGTTGCGGACGGAAAATTGTCGTCCCTTGGGTGGCCGAGCCGCTACCGCGTGAATCAGATCGCGGTCTCGCCAGAAGGAAGTTTGGCGCTTGCGTCAAGCGCGGGTATTTTTCAACAACGATCCAATGGATGGCAACCAATGGGCATTGTGGACGACGGGGACCGAGCTTGGGCGGTTAAAGATGTGCTCGGGATCGCGTTCGACTCCAAAGGTCAGCTTTGGTTCGCGTCGAGAGCGGGAGTCGGATGTCAAACGCAAACGGGATGGAAGTTCTACGAAGGAAAAGACGGGCTGCCCTGGAATGATTTCACATGCGTTTCAAGCGGTTCGGATGGCGGCGTCTGGTTCGGCACTCTACGGGGAGTCATTCGATTCGATGGATCCAATTGGCATTACCGGCAAGGGCCGAGGTGGCTTCCGAACGACGAAGTAACGCAAATCAAGGTGGACTCGGAGGGAACCGCGTGGTTCGCGACATCCGGCGGGGTCGGACGAAACAGACGCAATCCAATGACACTTTCCGGGAAAGCTGAGTTTTATGAACGGGAGATCGAACAGTATGTAAAACGCACGCCCTATGGATATGTGGCCGAGGCACACTTAAGAACGGTCGCCGATAAATCGAGCGCCAATCCGGGTGACAGCGACAATGACGGCTTGTGGACCGCCATGTATGGAGCAGGAGAAGTTTTTTCGTATGCCGCAACGGGCGATCCGAAGGCGAAAGATCGCGCCCAAAAGGCCTTCGATGCGCTCCGATTCCTTCAAAAGGTCACGCAAGGCGGGTCGCACACACCGCCACACGGTTACATCGCCCGGACAATCCGGCCCATCGACTGGCCTGATCCGAACCTGGGCAGGCTCGATCGGGATCTCGAAGCGCAAAAGAGCGACGCCTTATGGAAGGCCTATGAACCGCGCTGGCCCAAGAGCGCCGATGGAAAATGGTATTGGAAATCGGACACGAGCAGTGACGAACTCGACGGTCACTATTTCTTTTACGGACTTTACCATGAGCTGTGCGCCGAGACGGAGGCTGAGAAAGCGCGCGTCCGGGAAGTCGTGCGGGATATCACGGATCATCTCCTGGAACATGATTACGTCTTGATTGATCACGACGGCAAACCAACGCGCTGGGCGATTTACAGCCCACAGTTTCTAAATCGGGATCGACACTGGTGGCCGGAGCGCGGCTTGAACTCGCTTAGCATTCTCAGCTATTTGGCGGTCGCCTCCGCTGTGACGGGTGACACAAAATACGCGGCGGCCTCGCGAGACCTCATTGACCGGCACGGCTATGCTCACAACGCGATGTACCCGAAAGTTCAGCAAGGCCCCGGATCAGGAAACCAATCCGACGACGAAATGGCCTTCATGTGTTACTACAGCCTATTGCGTTACTCGAATGACGAGGCACTGCTGGCGATGATCAATTACTCGTTTTTTCGGTACTGGGTGAACGAAGCGCCGGAAATGAATCCCTTCTTTAACTTCGCGTACGCCGGACGAAATCTTCACGCATCCACGACAAACCAATGGGGCCGGTTTTCGCTTAGTCCTTGGCCCGGATGGCATTCGGATTCCATGGCAACTCTCTATGGGTTTCCCATGGACCGACTGAATTGGCCTCATCAGAACAGTCACCGGCTCGACTTGATATCGCTTCCTACCGTCCGTTCGCGCGATCTGGATTCACCTGATCGGCGCGGGCGGGCGCATCGCGTAAATGGAAAAGTCCTTCCGATTGAGAACCGTCATTTTAATCACTGGAACACCGACCCATGGCAATTGGATTACGGTGGTAACGGAAACGAGCTGGCCTCCGGAACGGTTTTTCTACTTCCTTACTACATGGGGCTTTACCACGGTTTCATCGAGAAACCGGTCCGTTAGCCTTGAGCCAGCCTCAAGGAAATCAGCGATGTGAAGGCCGCTTAATTCCTCGGGTTTAGTGACAGTCAACCATCCCGCCATGGGCTCACCGGCTTCGGAGCTTCGAGAGGAGGTGCAACATTTCTATGTAAAGCCAGATCAACGTGACCATCAAACCGAAGGCCGCGTACCATTCCATATATTTCGGCGCACCGTGCTCCGCCCCTTGCTCGATAAAATCAAAGTCTAAGACCAGATTCAGCGAAGCAATGACCACGACGAACAAGCTGAAACCGATGCCGATCAGACCGCTCTCATGAATGAACGGAATTTGTGTTCCGAAAAAGCGCAGAATGAAACCCACAAAATAGACCAAGAAAATACCTCCCGTGGCGGCGACCACACCCAGTTTAAAATTCTCCGTCGCGCGAATGAATCCGGATCTGTACGCCAATAAGAGCGAGAAAAGGGTTCCAAAGGTGAGCATTACAGCCTCGCCCACGATGCCCTCAAACCGCGCCGCAAAGAACGCCGAGAGTCCACCGAGCAGCAGGCCTTCGAACAAAGCGTAAATCGGAGCCGTAATGGGAGCCCATGTCTTTTTGAAAATCGTCACGAGCGCCGCCACGAACCCACCAATTCCCCCCACCATCATCCAGGGGGCGGCGGAGCCTCCGGACCTGGCAAGATGCCAAGTATACGCCGCGCTACAAACCAAGAGGAAAAGCAGCGCCGCTGTTTTGTGCACGGTGCCATTGATCGTCATCGTTTCATCCGAATAGCTCCGGAGGTCTGCGAACGTTGAGGCGTTTAAAGCGGGATTGGCAGTTCTCATTTTCATTACTGGTTTTGGCCGATGCAGTATAGGAATTCCTCGCGACCGTCGCCGTTGCGGGCAACGCGCAGGTAAACCCGGTTGTTGCAAATCGCGGGAGAAGCGTAAGCCTCGTCGCCCAGTTGGTTTTGAGCCAGTAGTTTGAAGTGGCCGGGCGTGGCCTCGAAAACCGAGGTTACTCCCTGAACATTGGTGGCGTAAATACGGTCTCCCACCATCACCGGCGAAGCGAAAAAGTCCCCGCCAAGCCTCTCCTTCCAGAGTTCCTCGCCGGTATCGGATTTCCAGCAAACCGCCAGGCCTGCGTCCATCACCGCGTAGAGATGACCATTCCGGATGATCATTGAGGGCACATAAACGCGCGCCGTGTTCCGCCACGCTACTTCACCCGAGCCATCCGCCCGAACAGCGACGGTATGGTTCTTCGGATAACCGCCGCTGGCAAACACTCGCTCGCCATCCGTTACAATGGACACCACACATTCTTGCGTGGAATCCGGTATCTCCCAGATTTTCTCTCCTGATAACGGATCGAAGCTCGTGATCAGGTTGCATCCGGCCAGAACCATTTGCGTCCGCCCGCCCGCCCGGACGATGGCCGGCGAGGTGTAATTCGGAATCTTGGGCCGGTCCTGTTTCCAGACGAAGGCGCCGGTGCTGCGATCGAGCGCGGCGATGACACCGCCGCCTTTGTGATCCGCAGTCACAAGCACCAGCGATTGGTAGATCACCGGTGATGAACCGAAGCCCTGATGCGTTACGAAATCGCCGACTTTGCGTTGCCAAAGAATCTTGCCGCTTGTGTCCAGCGCTGTGGTATGCACCGCGCCGGAATTGAGGAAATTGATGTAAAGCCGATCTCCATCGATCGCCACCGTGGACGACGCTTGCGACGTGTTGCGGTGCCCGCCCGTATCGAGGTGGCCTTGATGAACAAGCGTCTGCCAGACCATCCGTCCGTCGCGACGGTCAAAGCACAGTACCGATTGTGTTTGCTGGCGAAGATCCGCGGTAGCCAAATAGACAAAATCCCCGGCAACCGTGGGCGATCCGTGCCCGCCTCCCGGGATTGAGGCTCGCCACAGGATGTTTTCCGACTCACCCCAACTGACGGGCGGATTTTGATCCGGCGCGGCACGGCCGTCCCCCGTGGGTCCGCGCCATCCGGACCAATCACCGGCATGGACATTCAGTACACCGACAAGCAGAGAGAGAAAAGAACCGAGAAATTTGGGTCGCATGCGCGGAATCCTGAAACACACAGGGAACAACCTGCAAGCCTAAAAACGGCCCTAATCACTCGCGAGAATGCGAATCGCTTCACGGTGCGGAGAGCGGTTGTCCGTTGTGGCGTGTGTTCAAGGAAAGAATAAATGGGACTGCCCGCTTCGCCCATTCGCCGGCCGCCGGGTATGAAGACGCGGAACCGCCGAAACAACTCCGGAGCATCTCGGTGTTGATTATTCCGGGGTTGAGCGGAATCGCGGCCAATCCGCGCGGCAACTCCTGGGCCAGCGCTTGAGTCAGGCCTTCGATTGCCCATTTCGATGCGCAATAAGGGGCGACGTCCGGACTGGTCGAGCGTCCCCAGCCGGAACTGAAGTTCACGATGATCCCTGTGGAACGACCGATCATTGCGGGCACAAAATGGCGCACCACATTCGCGACGCCTTTGATGTTTACATCGATCACATTTGAAAATTCATCCACGCTCACCTTCCACAGGGGTTCGCTTTTGTTAATTACACCGGCGTTGTTAATCAGGTAATCGGGAGCTCCCTTTTCCGACAGAATTCGGTCCGCCCACGATTTCACGTCGCTGTCAGAGACAACATCCACCGCATCGAACTGGTGGGGCGCTCCAAACTGGTTGGCCAGCCGTTGAATTTCCTTTGCGGACCGGCCGCAACCGGCGACGATATTTCCGAGGCGAATGAATTCTTCGACCATGGCGCCTCCCAAGCCGCGGGTGACTCCTGTGATGACTATCGTTTTGGGATTTTTCATGAATCGTTGGAGATTGTTCGATTTTTATTCCCGAGTATCTCGGGAGGAGTTTTGCGTTTAACGATTACAGATGCCGAATCCGGTTTTTGTATTTTCGCAGCAAGACTTCGTTATGGTCATCGCCGTCACTATTGCTGCTAATGTAGATTTCCGGAGCGAAACCCTTATTCAGGGAGTTCTCGATGGCCTGGACTATAATCAGGTTGATAATCAGCGCGCCTGTCACGGTCGAGGTTGGTCCAACGCGTGAGGGCATTCCAGGAAAATCCAGGCATGCGTCCCCGGAGATACCGCAGTTATCAATCACCAAGTCAGCCGCTTCGGCCAGTGTCTTTCCGGATGGATGGCGCGACGGCCATTCGCGGCTGTGGGCGAGGTTGGTGACAGCAATCACCTTTAGTCCGCGCTGTTGAGCCGCAAAAACCGTTTCCACAGGTACGGCATTTCTTCCAGAATTCGATGCGACAATGAGCACATCGCCTGTCTCGACTGGATAGAGGTTGAGGAGCGTTTCCGCGTACCCTTCTTTCCGCTCCTGCAACGTGGCTTGGATGGCGTCCTTGTGAAGCATTAGTTTTTCATCAAGCATCGGAACCCCCCGAACGAGCCCCCCGGCGCGGAAAAAAATCTCCTCCGCGAGCAAATGAGAGTGCCCAGTTCCGAAGGCGTAAAGCCAGTGATCTTGGGCCAGAGCGTCTCCGACCCAAGTCGCTGCTTGACCAATATTGTCCCACTGAGTGTTTTTCAACCGCTGTAACTGCTCCAGTGTAACGTCGAAAAGACGATCCATTGCGTTCATAGTAGTCTTTGATTTAAGTGCGGGTACTGAGTTTGCGTCGGTGACAGCGCCTATTCGCCAGCGCGCGGAAAGGAACCATCGCGCTGCATTGGCAGCAGGCGCTGCAATTCGGCGACGAAACCTCCACGATATGTGCCGGGGGCGTGTTCGGGGGATCTGAAAGCAGTGGATGGCATTTCCTTTTGGCTCCTCCACTGAGTGTAATTCCTGACCAACGCCGCTTCTTCTTTGAGCTCCCAAAGCAGCGGGTAGAGGGCATGCAACAGGTCACGATTCCGAATTTCACACATTTTTGAAAACAGTCCCATCATTTCGTCGCAATCTCTGAAAATCTGGTCCAAGGCCGTTTTCTGGACAGCGGATGCTTTCCGCGGCAATTCTTGAAATCGAGCCAGGAAGTTTCGCGCTCGGTCCCCGAACGCGTGCGGCAGATAAAACAGATCTCCCAAAAAAGCCAACTGATTTCGGTCGATACATTCGGAGCCCGCGGGAACAAATGAAGGCAACCATTCTTCGATCGCCTTTTCGAAACTCGATCGAGGATCGTAGGAGGAATCTGCGTTCACAAACGCCGCGAGCGTTCTTACAGGAACGAAGTTCGCCTCAAACTGACAGTTTGGATTTAGCAGGATTCCGCTTGTTTCAGTTCGCAATGCCAACGAGCGCCCTGAATAAGGTCCGAGGTAGATTCGGCGAAAATCGTAGTCGTTGGCATGAAGATTGTCCCAGAGGAGCGGTTTTCTGCCCAGAAGCGAGGCAACGTGTTGAATGGACTCGACGGTGATGGTTTCCGAAATGATCTCGGGACCTGTCCAAAAAACTTCAATGCTCCGTTCAAGCCGTCGTCCAAGCGTGGGAAGATAATCTGGGTCCAAATCCGCCATTCGTCCGCAGTAGGGTGTGGGGCAAAACAGAATGGATGAATCTTTTATCGATTCACGGATGGTGCTTGCCGCTCGATTGGTGATATCGCAATGGGCCCCAGCCAGAGAACCGAAGCGCGCCAGATCGGTTTTGGAAATATTTTCGGGAATGTCATCGAACAAAATCGCAAAATGGCGGCTGCCAAGATCGATCATTTGGTTCAGTTTTCCCGTGAGGGCTTCGAAATCCGTTGCCGAAGAGAAATTGATATCGAGCCCGGGACTCAAACCATAGATAAATCGAAGCCCGTGCTTGTGGCAGTCCCGAATCAACGCTCCAAGCTCCGCGCTCTCGACATCGTCATAAAGATCTCGCCATCGGTTTCTATGTTTCAGCTCAGCCTTCGGGGCATACAGATACGTGTTGAGCCCCCACGAACGGAGCCAGCCAAACAGTTGATGCCGCTGCCGTGCATTCCAAGGACGTCCGTAAAACCCTTCGATAACCCCATTCATGGAGGCACTCGCTGATTCGCTCATTTTATTTTCCATGCCTTTCCAGTTTGCTGGAATTTCGAGGATGCTGCGCCTCACAGACCCGCGCTCCGGAGCGCTCCTCTGTGAATCGCAGCAACGTCCAATCAATCCAAATGCGAACAAACCGGATCGGCAATGGTTTATCTATATCGCCGAAGAATTCGGATAGTATTTGGAAGAAACGACTATTCAAGTTTTGCGCCAGGTTTCTCGAAAATTTCGTTCGTGTCTTGATTGCCAATCTCCTTGATGCTTCAAATTTGCATGTTCTGGCAAGAAAAAGCCGAATTGGGGCGCAACTGCGAACGAGGACACGCCTGAACCGCTTCTTCATCTTCTTCTTGGGATTGAGGAGAGGAGCGCGGAGGCTGGTGATTCCACCCTGATCCTCGCCTAATTTTTTAAAACCCCGAAAAAAGTGAATGGGAGAAAGGGTTTTGTCTTGC
>JAQBVM010000425.1 GCA_027623095.1 Verrucomicrobiota bacterium | reverse complement strand
GGGAGCCAGCCGCCGATGACGTTCGATTTGTCTCTGAGCGAATCGGCTGGCTGCCGTTCGCTGGACCGTCTTGTTCGATGAACTTCTCGGTCCTACTTGGTCTGAAAGACAAGGAGATACGGGACCGCCGACGTTCCGTCAGTGTCCTTGAAGTTTCCGAACTTCTGCGTATTCAGCCAGATCACATAAGTCTTCTTTGGCTGAAGCTTCACGTCCACAACACATGTTTTCTTGTCATCCAAATACCTCGGCTTCCCGATGAGCTGCGGAAATGTCTCGTCCGAGATCTGTGACCACGACCAGCTACCATCCATCATGCCCTTACTGAACGTCACCTTAATCTGGGTTGTGGTCGCGGCGTCAACGTTGGTATTGCCGCACTCGGGAACGGTTTTGATAACCGATGGGGGCAGGGACTTGATCGAGGGCTCAGCACCCCGTGCAATCCCGACCGCAAACAACACCAGACTCGCCAAGACCGTGAGTTTAGCTTTCATGTTTTTCCTTTTGTTTTTTCTTTTTCATCGAACTTTATTTATACTACGGCTGGTTCGTGTATCACCCGCCGGAAAACTCGGGGTCACTTTGTCCCTAAGCCGTTCATTATCAGGGATGCCGTTATTGAATACACGACCGCCAGTCGTATATTCAGTGCCGGAAACTCCGGCCACAGTCTTTCAAATTGAAATTCTCGTTGCATCCCTTGAATGCGTTCTCTAGTTCAGTGACGACGCTACGCTTCAGCGTTGGCGATTCAAGGAGGAACTTCAGGTCCAATTCTCACCATACACTCCCCGCCTTCCCCGCCTCAATCTGATCTTCCAGCTCGTCCTCAAGCTCCGCCAGGAAATCCAGCGGATCGATCACCTGGAAGTTGCGCTTCGGACCGGCCAGCAGATCCTCGCTGGCGGCTTCCGGAAAGCGTCCCAGTCGGTTGTCTCCGGTCTTGTAGAATACGGGCTTTGTGCCACTGTTCCATTTCAGAAGGCAGAAACCGGTGGTATGGTGTTAAATCCAACCGAAATTCACCCAGAACTACCCGCATCGTCAAAACCCAAGACGCCCGCCCCCACCCTGAGCGCCGCCGATGCCGCCGCCGTGCTCGCCGACTTCCTCCCAGCATCCAAAGCCGGGGATCACACGAAGCGGCCTCCGATGAAAAGACTCGCAGAGTTGTCGGAAGAGATCGTATGAAAACACCCGCTGAAGTCATCCAGGCGGTTACCGCTGTCGGCGGAAGGCTTGAACCCTTGGGAGATAAACTGAGAATCCTTCTGCCCGTCGATTGTTCCCTAGAACTGAAAGCCGCGATCCGAGCGCACAAACCGGCCATCTTGGCTTTGCTCGAAGGCAGGGCCGCCAGCCTGACGCCGGACTGCGTTCCGTGGCTTCATGTTGCCCGACAAGTCTTGTCAGGCGAGTTTGACGGCGCGGACGGCTCCACCGTCAAAAGTCTCGCCACCGGACTGCGTGCCGTCGATCACCCGGACTGCCAACGCGCCATTGAACGACTTGGACTTCCAGGCAAACGACGGTCCAAATGACACAGCACCCGGCACATCACTCGGTTTCTCAACTCATCGATGCCGCGATGGCTTCGATGGTCAGCGTCTCGGAAGCCTGTTGCTTCCTCCCGGTACGTTTCCGTTCAGGCTTGAGCACACCCGCCTTCGGGCGGCCCAAGATTTCACGTTTGGAGTCTTGCAACGTCGTCCAGGATTTTCCAAGACTGCTGATCGCCATGGCCACGCGGGCGCGTTCTTCGCGGTCGGATGTTCCCCTGAAATCCTCCCCCAACCCCATCGCCGCCGCATGCGTTAGTGCTTGAATATCAAGCACTTGTTGCATGGACAACCTTCTTCCTGGTTTGATTCGGGGCATCCCAGTTTGATTAGGTGGTGTAGGCATCTTGGGACTCACTATCGGTTCAAAGCGGTCTGCACGCAATGTTCTGGTGGGGCCATTCCCATCGTTTTCCCAGCGTTCCTTCTTGCTCCAATCCATCCCCAGGATCTATCGTGGAGGGATGATTCCAAACCAAATTCTTATCATTAAAGCCTCGCTCAAGTCATCCTTGGTTTGGCCGACGCAGACGCTCGCGTCTTTGATACATCGGCGTTGCAAGATGCCCCGACTCCTTTGGTTGAAAGGGAGCTTGCCGGCCAGCAAGAATGGGAAGACATCGAGCAACGCCGGATCTTGGATGCCGACATCCCCACCACCACGCGCCAGTCGCTCATCCGTGCTCGCATTGGCCAGGGCTTGTTCAAGGAGCGAGTCTCCCGGATTGAACACGAATGCCGGGTCACCTTCGTTGACAATCCGGCACACCTTATCGGCAGCCACATTAAACCATGGCGGGAATCCACGAACGAGGAGCGCCTCCACGGCGCAAACGGATTGCTCTTAACCCCGACCGCGGATCATCTTTTCGACCGCGGTTTCATCAGTTTCGAGGACAATGGTGATGTGCTGATCTCCCCCGTCGTGGATGTAGTTAGCCTGAAACGCATGGGCATCGACCCCGAACGCCCTCCACAGCCCATCCCCTTCAACATCGACCAGAGGCATTTCTTAAACCACCATCGCCGTGAAGTATTCTTGGCTGCAACTGCGTGAGATTTCTCACCTATGGCTACAAAACTCAGTTGGGTCATTGATCAACTCTGCAAACTTATGCCATCTGGACACCAAAGCTTTTGCAAACTTGTCAGCTTTTTCCTGAGTAACTTTTCCTTTTGAAAATTCTTCAGCCAGTGTCTCCAACATTTTCTTTGAAGACTCTGAAAATACGATATCAAGTTGAGCCATTTTTTTGATTGGTTAGATGTTGTTTAGGTTTTTGATTTCACGGACCGTTTCACCAAGAATTTGTTGCTGACATTACAATCAAGTAAACTACCAACAAAAGACCGCCATGGACCGGCTCAATGCGTTGACCGTGGCCGCCCAAAACCCGCCGTGAAGACATCGCTCCAGAACATGCGGCATCGAGACTTTATCCGAACAACGGGAATTCCTATATTCCGAGCGATATCCCGGATCTCCGGCGATCCGGGATATCTTGAACAGATGATGTCTATCTCATGCATCCGGACTTGTGGGTGCGCACGTCCTCGATGAGTTCAATCGAGGAGGCGGTCGCGGCCCTCAGTAGGGTCATTTATCGATACGTTTGTAGACAAGGAATGCATCGGGTCGCGTTTTCGTGTCGCCGGTGAAGATCGCCCGCGATTGCTCGTACCAGACATCGTCATGGATCTTGTAGATGCTGTGATATGTGCCTTCATGGTGCAAAGAATAGAAGTGGTTCAAACCTTCACGCACCTCGATCTTCATCGGGCAGCTCATCTTGCGTTCAAGTTTTCCATTCTTGTCATAGATCTCAAGGTCCTCATGTCCCATCGAGATGCGCTTGATCCGGTAACCGCCATCACCCGCGAAGTGGCCATCAGGGATAGAAGCCTTCCAATTACCCAGCAACTTCTTCCACTCGGCTCGGACAGGATTCAAGTCGGGTTGCGTTTCCATGACCTTGTTGACGGTCACCACTTTGCCCATTTCCCGGAGTCCTTTGACGTCGAGGCTCTTGTGGGATGGTAATTCTGCCTCTTTCCAGGCTTGCTCCTGCAGCTCGTCGGTCTGCTTTTGGGAAGGCGCCGTAAGTTTGGGGTCCAATAAATGAACGATCGTATAATTCCGACCCTCGCCTGCCTTGAAGGAAGAAACCTGTTTCGAGAAGAACCAGGCGACCAGATGGGGATCTTTGACGGCCATCTTTTGCCAGAACTTTGAGAAGACCGTCTTCTCCATTTTTTCGTAATCCCTTTCCCTTCCCGGGGTAGCTCTCATAGAACCGATCAACAGAGCCTGCGAGAAACTGGGATCCGATTCGGAGCGCACTAAGGTCGTGTAATCGACAAGCTGTTCAATACTCGACGAGATGACAGTCCTGAAGTCCCCGGTGCGGCGAATCAGGTCCTCCAGCTTCTCCTTTCCAAAGAAGCCCTCGATCTCCTCCCGGGTGTAATTGTTGGCATCGCTCAGAGAATAAAAAAGCGTGATCGATGCGAAATCGTATCCGGCCGCCTTCGGGTCGGCGGCTTTCCACACGGAGTTACTGCGGATTTTCCCACGGCGGGCCAGTTCATTGTTGATCTCGAGCCACTCTTTTTGACAGGACAACCAGGCATCCTCTTTGCCCGGTTTCACCTGAATGCAAGTGATCCGATAGCAGTCCCACGGTCGCTGAGCAGCCTTGGTTCGGGTCTCTAAAGTCGCGGCACCGGCATTGGTCTCGGCCCCCCGCAACCGGGCGCCATCGAGGGCAAGGATTCCGGCCAAGATGGCCATCCAAACACGGGCATTTAATCGCTTCATAGTGTATTTGAGGATCAGTTTTTGATGATGGTTTGACGCTAATCGAGAATGCCTTTACCGGCCAAACAGCCGCAAAGGCACCTCTCCTGAGCACATGCGTGAAATGGAGACGGAACGGATCAACTGATAGGAATTTGCTTTTGCAGCCTTTTCACGACTAATCCGACAGTACCCTGTCGAATGGGTGGAGCAAGCAAAAAAAATTACCGCGAAAGGAGAATCTTCGCCCCGGATGGCTCGCGGCGAGCGGTCCGAGGCGAGGATTCTTGG
>JAQBVM010000424.1 GCA_027623095.1 Verrucomicrobiota bacterium | reverse complement strand
AGTTTCTCTTCTGGCACTCCTCACTCCTATTGTGAATTTGATAGACGCACCGCAGCCAGCCAAGGAGGTTGGTCAGGGGATGACCAGGAAACCGGCCACGGTGCGCCAAATTGAAATTCTCGTTGCATCCCTGAGTGCGTTCTCCGGTTCGAGGACAAGGCTACGCTTGTGCAAGACGGATTCAAGGAAGAAAACGGAGCCTCTTTTCGGCACCCCGCCGCCAGATATGGTGATCTTCCGACGCACGAATTAATCCGGCAGCCGATTCTCTTTCGCTGGCACGAAAGTCTCGATCTCGTTTGACGTGCCGACGAGAGCAATTCGACGAGTCCCAGGAAAAAGCGCCGTGAGTCACGCAAGGAGGTATCCTCGTTGTCGGTGGCGGCACCCCGGCACACCCGCGATACCCCCGGCTTAATGATCGGGTCCAGGGTTATTCATTTGCCCCTTGGGAAGTTGAGCACAAGACGTTCGGGTAATCCAAAGGGCTCGTGATTGAGCGATGAAACAATATCGTGGAAATCTTGCATGCCAAAGAATCGATTTGCGTGCTGAGCCTTTCCACAACTTCCACGAAAGATGCTGGGAGATTTCACGGAATCACTTTTGCAATCTCGTCTGGAGTGCTCTGGGGACCTATCGTATTGTCCCAGCGGCAACCCCCCGGCACCCCCGGAATAGTCCCCCGGTCTTGCTTCGCCGCAGCCACTTCGAGGCTTCTCGCGCCGGGTCGGGTGCCCGAGTTCAAGATTTGCTCTCGCTCACCTTCCGCCGCCTGGACGACTGAGCACGCACAACCCGCCGACAGTCCAGGACTCGCACCCGAAAACGAATTCCTTCCCGGCTGAAGAATTTTCGCGACTCAACCGCCACGTGCAGCTTTGATCAGTGCTTCGCGAATCCAATTGGCTTGTGTCATGCCGGACGCTTCGATTGCACGGAGGACTTCGCGTTCTTCATCGACTCGCAAACGGGCGGCAAAAACCTTTCTGAGCCTGGCCTTCTTTGGAATCGGTGGCCGACCTATCTTTGGTTTCTTCTTCGTCATGCTTAAATGTTAACAGAAAACATTTGACAAGGCAAGCGCGTTTGTGTTAACAGTAACGGCAGCATCGATTCAATGAACAACATGAAACGATAAACCTCCACATCACCTTGACCGAATAGTGCCGTCCACGCCCCGGTCAAGGCTAGCTAAACCAGGGCAACCCGTTAGCGCGGGCGGACGGCAAAGAAAGGCTAGCAGTGAGTAAAAAAGAAGCAAGAGCGTTGGGCGCGTTCACCGCCCACGAATACAAGTTGGTTTCGCTCCGAGATTGTCCGTTACCGGAACAAATGGCGATGTGCGACACACCGCAATTGGCGGCTGATTACTGGCGTTCTCACGTCGTCAACCACGTCGCTTTCAATCCTGATGTTGAGTGCTTCGTTGTCCTGATGCTCAACACACGGCGGCGGATCAAGGGGCACGTTCTCATCTCGACCGGAACGCTCGACACAATTCTCGTTCATCCAAGGGAAGTGTTCCGCACAGCCATCGTGGCGGCATCGAGCGCCATCGTGATCATGCACAACCATCCATCGGGAGAATCGTCCCCTAGCGAAGCGGACATCAAAGTCACCCGCGATTTGATCCGAGCCGGGCAGTTGCTCAAGATCGATGTCCTTGACCATGTCATCATGGGCGCGGAGCGGCACACGTCCTTGCGCGAGCTTGGTTACTTCTACAGCTAAACCGGCGGCAATTCCCCGGAGCGCAGGCCGCAAACACGGTCTGCGCTTTCGGCGGAATGGCTCAACTCATCAAATCAAGATCATGAAACCAGAATCAAGGACAGCAAAAGCGCCGGAGCCGGTTGCCGGAAACATTCCCGAAAATGTCCATTTACGGGAAAGTCGAGCGGACGATAACGACGATTCAAAGCGGGTTGTGGCAGTAAACTTCGACCCCGCCAAGACTCGTTTTCGGGAAAGTTCGAATAATCCGCCACGGAAACCGCGCAATGCGGAGCGCCGAAGCCGCGAGTATCTCACGCCGGGCGAGGTTGAGCGGCTCATCAAATCGGCGGAACGGCTCGGGCGCCACGGGCATCGGGACGGCACGATTCTCTTGGTGACCTATCGGCACGGGTTGCGAGTGTCGGAAGTTTGCTCGCTCCGATGGGATCAAGTGGATCTCGGGCAGGGAATGCTTCACGTGCGGCGGGTGAAGAACGGCACGCCAAGCACGCATCCGTTGCACGGGCCGGAATTGAGAGCGTTGCGGCGATTGCAGCGCGATTATCCGGATTGCCCCTACGTCTTCACCGGCGAGCGCAACGGACCGCTTACGGATTCAACCGTGCGGAAGATTGTCGCCAGGGCGGGCACGGCGGCGGAACTGGGCTTCCCGGTTCATCCGCACATGCTCCGGCACGCGGCAGGATTCAAGCTGGCGAACGATGGGCAGGACACCCGGGCGATTCAGCATTATCTCGGTCACAAAAACATCACGCATACGGTCCGATACACGGAGTTGAGCGCGGATCGGTTCAAGAGCTTCTGGCAGGATTAGACGGAGAGCACAACCGCTCAAGCAAGAGCCCGTCCTTCGATGAGAGGGGCGGGTTTTGTATGTACGTCCGAAATTGACGTTTGAGGCTTCCAGACAGGCATCCGCTACGTGTTTGAGCCTGGCAACGGGTTTTGAAGGCGTGGAGACGCTAAAGCGGCGATCGTGGAGGGCGATAGAAACCCTTTTCCACCATCTCTATTGCCAATCCGCCTTTTGTGGATACTCATGCATACGCGAATGCACGTTGACAGCCAGAACAATTCTGGCATCCTTTGGAGTATGGAATGCACCTGTCCCCATTGCGGGAAGAGTTTCGAAATCGAGTCTCAACAGAAACGCGCCATTGAGTCCAGGTGGGCAAAGGAAAAGAATCCAAGGAAGCGCGCGGCAGCAGCCAAGCGGCAAGCGGAGGCTCGCTGGGGGATTCAGGCAATCCTCAATTTTGGAAAGCATCAACCCCAGTCACCTGGCTACGTGAAGCACACACCGGGAAATCTGGGAGCCGACTACCGTTTCAAAGGCGAAACGGAATGGAAACCCGCCCCAGTTGGGGACCTGATTGGGAAAACCTTCTTTGTGTATGGACGACGCTAGGGTCAACATCCCAACCGAATTAGGGACGCCAGAAATCTCAAAGCCCAGGAACGACTCATTTACCGCACGACAAACCGACGCTGACTGGGTCTCAGGATGTGCGCCTAAGCGGCGATCATCATGCACGACAAACGAACGCATCAAATCTGAGAGAAATTCCGGGTCTATCGGATCGTGGCATGGTCTGGCTTTGCAACCCTGGCGGCGAGCCTGTGTTGCAGGTCCAGGCGGATTGTGTAGAACGTTCGACGCCGGAGGAAACGACGCGACGCCTTGCGGAGGATGCGCGACACGCGGCGACAGAACGCCAGGGTGGCGCAACCCGGAACTGCGAAATGGGTGCTGGTCATTGAACTTGGATGAATCAAAAATCTTCGCTGGGAAACTCACGATCGAGATCCGGCAGGAAATCGAGCGGGTCGGCGGCTTCCATTCCATCCGGGAGAACTCCGCCCGGACCGACCGTGACTGTGCCGACACACTGCACCTGGACGAGGCTTTGCTGCGGACGCACTTCAGAATCGGAATTCAAACCGAAATTCAGGCGACTCATTGAAATCAAATCCCGCCAGGCAGAAATCAAGCTTTTAACCGCTTGAACGTCGCCAGCCTCCGCCAGTTTGAGCTCATCAAAAATTCTGGCATGAAACCTTTCATCGTCCCTCAGACACCTCTCGACAAAGACCGCACCACGCCGCGCCAAGTCCTGACCCAACGCCGTTGCCTCGATCATTGCCGACGATTCCACAGCATTGCATACCCGCTGCATCTGATCCCGCCAACGCTCTCGGCAGCAGCGCTTTTGGAGAGTGGAGAGCGGCACCCGATACTTGCGGGCAAGGCCCGGCAAAGAAATGTTTCCGGCTTGATAGTCTCGTTTGAGGCGGTCCCAATTGATTCGCGGGCGAACAGTCATTTAATGAAAAAGATGCCACGCCAAAGACGCATTGCAAGTTGTGGCGCGGTGGTCAATGATTGGATTTGAAAGCAACTATGGAGTTTCAAAGGATCAAAACTATCAAGGCTATGAAAACCAAAACACTCGCGGCCGCTGTGCTGTTCGGTCTCGCGGCGATTCAGGGGACGGCGCACGCGGCAAACTATGTGCTCGAAATCAAGGGCGCCACCGATTATTTGACGATTGCTGATAGCGATTCTTTGGATTTGGTTTCTACCTACACGCTGGAAGCCTGGATCAGTCCGGCCACCACCCTACCCCCAGAACAAGGAGTGATTTCCAAGCCAAGGCACGAAACAGGAACAGGAGTTGTTCTGAGGTTTGCCGGAAAGGGACCGGCACTGGCTGTGAACAACGGTAAGGTAAATTTTGTTTTCGGTGGCGGCGATAGTATCGAAGCAAATACTTGGCATCATATCGCTGTGACCTCTGATGGCACGATCGGGAGAGCATATATCGACGGAGTGGAACAGGCTTCGTTCGTGTTCTCAGATAAGCTGCTCAATAGCGACATGCCTCTGATCATTGGCCAGGAAGGCTACGTAGGC
>JAQBVM010000423.1 GCA_027623095.1 Verrucomicrobiota bacterium | reverse complement strand
GTCAGGCCGCCCGTCTTTCCGGCGAGCGAACATGTGTTGATGATTCGTCCCCATCGTTGTGCCTTCATGCAAGTGTCAGTCCTCAATTTCTAAACAGCGGCATCGACGAAGACTCCGAGCGCGGCAGGTTCGACACATACCGAGGGATGCGCAGGATAGACGACAATTCAATAGGCGCAAGATGGCACAAAAAATAAGATATTTTGCGGTTTTTGCGTTTCTTCGCGCAATGCCCGCGCGAGCCTGATCTTTCCCGGTTCAGATAGAATCCATATCACCGGATGAAAAGGGTTGCTCATCAGACAATAAGCATGCACCTGCTACTCCGTTTTCAGGCAAGCCTCGGTCAATGTCTACAGAAACATCTCCCGATTGTTCGTTCTTGAAAATGTCTCCCCGCCGATCTCCGCGATTTTTGAGGTGGCAGATCGCCCTCGAATACTCCATGCGCGGTTTCCGTGGCGCTCCAAATTGCTTACATTGTTCGCAGAATTGTGTCAATAGTGAGGACTGACACTTGCATGCGATTTCGTGCTTTCCGCCCGCGGTAGGGCGCGGATTCTTAAATTATCGAACCGACCCCTTTACATGATCGCATGCCGAGATGCGAATATCAAAGTCTCACGCCGGCCGCCTCAAGAGCGCGCGAGACATTTTTCATCTGAGCATGTGTAACGCGCAAAGTTTTGCGAATTTCGGAGCCCGTTGCCGGGCTGACAACATGCAGTTTGCGCCGACGAGGCACACCGTTCTGTTCTGTGGACCCGCGTCGTCGAATTTGCGGGGTTGACTTAACGGTACAGGAGGACATATTTTGTCCCGTGGCATGGTTCTTTACGGAACCGTCACCCGACGAAATGGATACGAAGACAAAGAAACTCAAAGAAAACGGCGCTGTGGAGTCCAGGAAAGAGTTGCTGGCATTCCATGATCGCGTCGTGAAGCGGGTTCGCAAGATGACCCCGCAGCAGGGATTTCAGTCTTTGATCGCGTCCGGTATCTACACGCCTGACGGAAAGTTGGCGAAGGAATACGGCGGTTGAGCCGAATTTGGTGTGTCGCCGTTTCTGCGGTTATTTCCAATTACAACCCTTTCTTCCGGCTTCGACCGTTTAGAGAATCCAGCGGTTAAAGCGTTTTCTTCTAACAGATTCATTCATTTATGCCGCGATGAACGCGCCCGCTGTTGGTCTGAAAAAGCCGACGATACAACGAGGATCTCTCACCGCAATCTGAACGTGCGACTTCAACATGATTTTTGCGCCCCGAAATGCTGGCCTTCCCTCGACGAAGATTCCTCTGATCGTCTGGTAGTTCTTGCCATCGGCAGCCATCTGGTCCAGTGACCAGTTGATCACGGCGCAATCAAGATAACGGAGCACTTTGTCCCTCATGCTTCCGCCGGGAGCGGCTTTGTTCTTCGGCATGGGCTTACCGATTTTCAGGACGAAGCGGCGAAATAGCGGATACATACGGCCAAGCATCCGGGTGTTGGCGGTATCAAGCAGATCAAAACACTGGCCAAGGTTGATGTACGCTCCGAGAACGGCAGGTACCGTGATCTTGTGTGGGGCTCGCTTCGCTTCTCCTTTTGCCCAATCGAGCGCACGCTGAGGTCCGTGCTCCCAAAAGTAGATTCCTTTTCCGAGCCAATCGTATTCGTTCCGGCTGGGATCGAGGGAATCGTCACCGGCCAGGACACGGGCAACGGCTTTGGCATCGCAGCCGTGGTAGCCGAGGATCATCCGTTGGTAATTCAAATCCACGAGATGCACTCAGAGTAGAAACGAGCATCGAGAGTCTCAACTCAAAAAGGCGACCGGTTCGCATTCGCTCTGCACCGCTCAATACATGCCCTCCCCGGTCTCGACGAACGAGTCATTTATTCTTGAGCAACATTTTGAATCTCTACAACGCCGGTCTCACTTGATGAATTTATACCGGTTTGCCGCAGAGTGTTAGATGTCAGATGATCCGGTTAGTCACGCTTTCCCCTCCGGTCATCAGCTGCTCTAAGTTTCGATCGCGGCACACGTTGCTTAGCGATTGGGACGAACGGTGTCCTTCATTAACGGACGATGACTGCTGTTCCTCCACCCGGTTGTCCGGCTCTACAGGCACCTTGGGAGCGTGGCGGAAAGCAACTCGGTGGACAGCAGATGTCCGCCCTAAGAGAGTTCGGTTTTTGGCGTTTTCTAGATGCCGCCTTTCCGAAGTTCGCCGAGTCACCTGGGCCGATGTGGATTTCGACTGCGGGCACATTGTTGTCCGTAGCGCCAAAGTCCGCAGAACTTCCAACGCTTCCGAATCGCGGTTTGTCCCCATCATCCTGGCGATGCGCAAACTCCTGCCAAGGTTGCAAGCTGGAAACACCACGTCATCCGACCGTGTTTGCGTTTTGGGGGAGTGCGAGAAATCCCTCACGCGGGCCTGTGAGCGCGTTGGGATTCCTCGAATAACCCATCACGACTTGCGTCACCTTTTCGCCACCCGCTGCATTGGAGCCGGGGTCGATATTCCAACCGTAAGCCGCTGGCTTGGTCATTCCGACCGCGGAGCACTCGCGATGCGAACCTACGGGCACATGCGTCAGCAGCATTCCCAGGCAATGGCGCAGCGGGTGCCCTTTTCGCTATCCGCGAAATCAACCGCACCTGCAGACATCAATTCCTAGGCAGGCGGGAGTCCATAGCGTCGGTTGCCCGCAATAGCGACATCGCTGATTTGGTTCTCCGCAATACCAATAATCATCGAGCCATTCGGAATTTAGGGCGGTAGAATCCCCGTTACCGCATGTGAGTTCAGTGAAAGCGTTTACTCTCGCTGCGTGAAAACGTCTCGAGAGTATTCTTGAAATATTTCACGAGCGGTTTCCGTGGCGCTCCAAATTGCTTACATTGTTCGCAGAATTGTGTCAATAGTGAGGACTGACACTTGCACGATGAGACCCTGGAATCGTGGATGACCCTGACACTCAAGGATTCGGCACCGCAGGTGCGGGCGGCGGGCTTGGTTGCCGGATTGGATTTGATCCGGTCAAAACAGGGAATGAATGAACTCCGAACCACCCTCGTTGAAATTCTGGGAACCGAGAAGGATGCGTTCGTTCTTCGAACCGCCTGCTGGTGCTGCGAACAGACCGCTTCACTCCTGGCCGAAGCCAACCATTTGAACAGGGAATGGATTGATATCCTTTCTGCGGCATTGACGCAGGTCCAGTTGCAGAATGCCCGAACCCAGGCCCGTCGCTGGGCGGCTCGGGCCCGCGAATGGATCTGGGTGGAGAGCACTCCCGAACGCCGCCAAATTAGACAGAACCTTCAGGCTGAGATCCCCGGGATTCGCCGCGGAACCACACGGCGATTAAAGAACCCCGCGCTGGCACAGGTTGACGAAGCGGAGCTCGGCCGCGTCTTGGCGGTCGTCTGCCGGGACGATTTTGGGTGCGACGTGGAAGTAACGCGCCGGGCACGTTTTGTAACGCGTGGGCATGTGTTCGGGTTTCGTCTCTGGCGTTTGATTCATGAAATGCGCACACCGGGACCGGAAAAGCGGCAGGCGTTTCGGCATACCATCGGCCGGCTCTTCTACGGATCCATTCGCGCTCCGTCCCAGGTCCTCAGCGAACTTGCCAGAACCAATGTTCCCGGAGAACCGCTCCACATCGCGGAGGAAGGCACGGGCCGGCCGTACCTCCCGCTGCCGGACGAACTTATATCCGTCCTGTTCCGCCGCCGCAGCAAACCGGTCCGCCTCTACACTCCCGAGGGAGTGACCCAAATCCTTCCACCGGCGGGGTTCGCCCGATTAAAAGCATTTGCCAGGCTCAACCTCCGATTCAAACACTATGCGGACCTGCGCAACTGGCGGGAGCATTTTCAACGCGATCCCGGGGGGTATCTGGAGGAACTGCGAAAGCTCGGGTTTGAAATCGACCTCATCCCTCACGCCGACGTGAACGGCCTCCCGCAGGAGGTGGACTCACGGACCGGGCAATTCTTTTCAATCTTCCTCGCGGCAATCACCCTTCCCGAATGGGCCGGGGAATTCTTCGATTATTTCGTTTCCATCTACGAAAACAGTCTCGGCGATCTGGCTCTGTTTTTGGCGGCCATCTCGTTCGCATTTTGCGGTCTGCATTTCCGGGCCAATTCCCAGTTCCGCTTCTTTCGCAAACGTATTCCCTTGTCGGTCGGAGGCTGGGGAACCCGGGGTAAATCCGGAACAGAACGCCTAAAGGCGGGCATCTTCAACGCGATGGGGTGCGCCGTAGTTTCGAAAACCACGGGCTGCGAAGCGATGTTCCTATATGCACCTGTCTTTGGAGAACTGAAGGAAATGTTCCTGTTTCGTCCCTACGACAAGGCAACCATCTGGGAACAGTGCAATGTGGTTCGGAGCGCCGCGCAATTGCGGGCCGATGTTTTTCTCTGGGAGTGCATGGGATTGACACCTGCTTACGTCGAAATCCTCCAGAATCGCTGGATGAAGGACGAACTGGCCACCATCACCAATGCGTATCCGGATCACGAGGATCTCCAGGGTCCGGCCGGCGTGAACATCCCCGACGTCATATCGACCTTCATCCCGCGGCGGTCCAAGGTGATTTCGACCGAGGAACAAATGAGCCCCATCCTCGCGGAAGCAAGCCGGAACGCGGGCACGGAATACCGTCAACT
>JAQBVM010000059.1 GCA_027623095.1 Verrucomicrobiota bacterium | reverse complement strand
AATAACGACGGGCATTTCGAGCTTTCTTTTATTATTTCGCACTTATATCACGCTTGAATCAGGGCTAGAGCTTCACCAACGCGATCGTTATACCTGTCCTCAGCCATTAGAATAATCGGGATCTCTTTATGTTCATCTTTGGAACGGATATTCTGGATTAGCTGCAAACCATCCATTCCAGGCATGTCCCAGTCAATCAGTAGTCCATCGAACTTTTCGCCTTGTTTCAAGTAGCGCAGGGCCTCGGTTCCATCCGCTGCTTCTTGGACCTTCAACCCCAGATCCAAAAGGAAATGCTTCGTTGCATTCCGTTGCGCCCGAGAATCATCAACTATCAGAATTTGCATAAATTGCTCGTATTCTTTTGGACCGCAAACAAAACAAAAGCTTTTTCATTCGGCCCTCAGTAAGTCAGTCGTGGAATCCGCTTCGTCAGAACTCTAGAGCATTTGAATCGCGAGAAAAGTCAAAAATGGAATTACTGCAAAGATATTCGTTCTTGACTGTGCCTGTGAACTTTGCGGACGTCTTTTTACTCCGTCGGATCCCGAATTACGCTCCGAGCACTCCGCTTTACTGCGGCGTATGTTCTAGTTTCGAATCGAGATATCAGGAGAAATCAGCCTCTGGATGATTTCATTCTGAATATTCAAGAAGGAGCCCTTGACAGTTACTGTACTGGTGTTACCATACAGTCAAATGTCTAAAGTAGGACGCGCATGTTGCACTTTCAGATTGATCCGCACTCCGGCATTCCGGTGTATCGGCAGTTGATGGACCAGATCAAGTATTACGTGGCTGCGGGGACGCTGCGTCCGGGCGATCAACTGCCGTCGATTCGCGAGCTGTCGCACGCTTTGGCGGTCAATCCGACAACCATTGTCAAAGCTTTTTCGGAACTCGGACACGAAGATGTTATTCAGATACGCCATGGAAAAGGGGCTTTTGTTGCAGAGAGCGCGTATCAACATTCGGAGCGGCAGCGAGAGAAGGCGCTGCGGCGATTGGCACGGCAACTGGCTGTAGAAGCTGTTCAGATGGGAGCGTCGATGGAACAGGTGATTCAGGTATTAAATGAAGAAATAAGCGACATTCGGGATCGAGGTTCATCGGGCAGGATTGGCCCGTCACGGAAATCGGATACCGAGGAATGATAGTGGCATGAAAAACAGGGTCATTCAAACGGTTGATTTAACGAAAACCTTTCAGGGAGGGGTCGTGGGAGTCAGCGGCCTGAGCTTTCAGGTGCAGCGCGGGTCTGTGTATGGATTGATCGGCCCGAATGGCGCTGGGAAAACGACAGCGATTCGATTGCTGATGGGATTGCTTCGTCCGGATCATGGAACCGTGCGGGTTCTGGGGGCCGATCTCATGAACGCGCCTTGTTCCGTTCGGTCGCTTGTTGGATACGTCTCTCAATCGCAACAGTTGCCCAGTTGGATGACGCTGGCGGAACTCTGCCGTTATGCCGCTCACTTTTATGATCGGTGGGATTCGGGGTTCGCCAGTCATTTGGCACACTGCTGGCGTCTGCCCGAGAGCCGGCCGGTGGGACAGTTCTCAAGCGGCGAGCAAAGAAAAGCTGCGATCTTATTGGCGCTGGCGCCGAGGCCCCAAGTTCTCCTGCTGGATGAACCTGGAGCCGGGCTCGATCCCGTGGCGCGGCGCGAATTGGTGGATGCGCTTGTGGATCTCATCGCCCGGGGCGACGGGGCCACGATTCTGTTCAGTTCGCACATCATTAGCGATGTCGAACGTATAGCGGATTGCGTGGGAATTATCGACAGAGGGCGGTTAGTCGCGGGTTCCAGGCTGGACGAACTTCAAACCCGCATGCGGAGGATTCAGATCATCTTTCCCGGAGATTCGCCGCCGCCCGGCTTTTCAGTGCAAGGTTGTCTTAGATTCGAGGTCTCGGGATCTGTCGTGACTGCGGTCACCCAATGTTTTGACCCAGATTACGTGGAATCTCTGCGAGAGAAACCCGGCGTCCGGGTTCAGGTCTTTCCGATAGGCTTGGAAGAAATCTTCATTGAGCTTATCGGCCACATCAACCGGGGAGCATCAGTGTCCCCGCTTTCAAATGAATTGGAAAACTAGAAACGTTTAAAAAAAGAAAACGGAATACTTATGAAAATGAAAAGATTGTTACGATTCATCAATGCGCTTGCTTGTTCGCTGGCGCTCCTGTCGGCACAGCCGTGGCCCGATGGGGGGCGTTTATCGGCCCAAGAGGCCATCCTGCCGCAGACACATCTCGCCATTGAATCGATTCGTCTTGAAGGCGATGAGTTGGTCGTGACGGCGCTCGTGTCGGCTGGGATTAAGACGGTCATTCTTGAATCCAGACCCCGGATTGGAAGCGGCAATTGGGAGCCTCGCGCGGTCCAGCGATTGGGCGAGTTCACGACCCCTGTGAAAGTGATCACTATTCGGGTGTCTCGCGTCGATGACATGGAGATGATTCAGTTGCGTGGCGAGACATCCGAGACGCTGCCCGCCGCCTTCTTTGAGGGAGCCAGCACACAAGATTTGGCTGTCAACGGACTTGGATCGGCTGACGCAGCAGTTCCGGGCGCCGCCTTTGATAAAATCGCGGCGCCGACCGAAACGGCGGTCGATGCCGGCGGCGGCGCGGCGCGGGCTGTTGTGGAATCCGATATCTGGAAGGTCGATGGAGACAGACTCTATTTCTTCAATCAGTACCGGGGTTTGCAAGTGATCGATATCCAGGACCCGGACGCTCCTGTCATTTTGGGAACCTACAACATTCCGGCCGCCGGCGAGCAGATGTACCTTTATGATTCGAATCATGTTGTGCTGCTCGCGCGGAACAATTGCGGCGGATTGTCCACATCCGCTGAAAGCGGGTTGATTCTTCTGGATACATCGTCGGGGCAGCCGTTGCCGGTGGTTGAAATACCTGTAGAGGGAAACATTCGGGAAAGCCGTCTCGTTGGAACGGCTCTTTATCTTGTTTCTGAACGATATCGGCCCGTAGTCACCACTCTTAAACCCGAGTCAGATGGAATTCTCAGGGAGGTCTGGGAATGGGGAAGTGAAATCACCTCCTTCGATTTGAGCCAATTCTCCGATCCGATCGCAAGATTCTCTGAATGGGTTCCTGGTTACGGCAATGCGATCATGGCGACGGATCGGTTTCTGTTCGTTGCAACTCCGCAACAGAAATCCCAGTGGTGGTCGAGTAACTCAGATGTGCGCATCTTCGATATCTCGGCTCCGGATGGAACAACACGGGCTCTCTCGACCATATCGTTGGCTGGACGTGTAAAAGACAAATTTAAAATGAATCTGAATGGGAATGTATTCTCGGTTGTCACGGAAACGGCCGACCGCGTATTGAGGACGCAGGTCGAAACGTTTTCCCTTGCCGAACCCGCGTCGCCGATCCGATTGGGCGCTCTGAAAATCATCGAGAGAGAGACTCTCCATGCCACTCGATTTCATGGTGACCTGCTCTACGCGGTAACATTCATGCGGATCGATCCGTTGTGGGTGATCGATCTTTCTGATCCTACCCAGCCGAAAAAGGTTGGCGAATTGGAGATTCCCGGTTGGTCCACTTATATTCAACCTCTTGATGGCCGCCTTCTGACAGTGGGGATTGACAACACAACAGGATGGAGGGCCGCTGTGCAGTTGTTCGACGTGAGAGATCCGGCGAACCCGTCGCTTCAGAGCAAGATTATTCTGGGCGAACAATATTCATCCACCGAAGCGAATGACGACGAAAAAGCCTTTGGATTCATCCCCGAGGAGAATCTAATCCTCGTGCCGTATTCGAGTTATGATGGCGACAAGGAATTCCGGGGCGTGCATTTGATCGACTTGGATGAAAACGGCCTCCGGAAGAGAGGTTTGATTGACCACGAGATGCAGGCTCGGCGCGCAACGGTTCATCATGGCCGGATCCTTTCGATCTCAGGAACGGAGTTGTTAACCGTGGATGCCACGGATCGGGACCGTCCTGAGACGGTATCCACGTTGGAACTTTCCTGGGGAGCGGATCGCGTGTTCGTGGAGGGCGGGCATCTCATCACCGCCTCCGGATTGTACGACAGCCGTCCGTCGTTGCGAGTGGTCGCGGCCGCTGATCCCTCGTTTGCGATGAACCATGTGAGATTGCTCGAGCTCCCAGTGCTGGGAGCGTCTTTGAAGAATCAGAAACTCTTTGTTCTGCAAGGAAGATCAACCGAGGTTTTGTGGCCTCGAGTCTGGAACCCGACAAACTACGTTCCCATCGCGACCAATCACGCCGTGCTCACGCTGTCGGTGTATGATGTGTCGCAACTGCCGGAGATGAAGCTGTTGGGAGAATCGCAGACTAAATTTGAGAACAAATATTGGAATCGATTCGATGCGCTTTGGCCCAAGCCGGATGTGCTAGTGTGGCATTCTCGAAACGGAGGGTTCTACGGGGGACCACTATTTTTAGGCGCTACCGATGCGGTTGTCCGTGGAGCCGCCTTTGCAGAGGACGCCGCCTTTTCGATTCGCCCCTGGTGGGGAGGAGGAGGGGAAAGCCAGTTCATCGCGTTCAACGCGGGAAATGCGGCTGCGCCGCAGTTCATCTCGGAGGTAAGTCTAAAGGGAACAAATAGTTGGTGGAATTTTGGCGAGGCGTTCGCGGTGAACGGATTGGTCTATGTCAGTCATCAGGGCTCGGAATATCTGCCTGAATTGAGACCACCGCCGGCCACAATTTATAGCTCTGAAGGGGGCAAGTCAGTTCCGGTCAATGTGATTTCGCCGCCGGGAGTGTGGGTCCAACGCTATTATCTGAATGTCATCAACTTCAACAATCCGATCGAACCGACCGTTCGCAAACCTTTGAACATACCCGGAGCTCTGGTCGGTTCGTCGCACAATGGACAACTGCTTTACACGCAGGGTTACCGATACGGAAACGTGGAAGCGTGGGAGGACTGGGAAGAATGGGTGGACGCGATCTCCTATGATGGCGTGGAAACGCGCCTGGTCGATTCGCTTCGGTTGCCGAATACATGGCCGCATCCCGTATTGGTCCGGAACGGATCGCTATTGGCCGGCCGCCCAACGGAAATCAAGGGGGCCGATTCCACTCTAGAGATCTGGACCTTGCCCGACTCGGGTAAATTCACGCTTGCCGGAAAAGTGGCGTTGGCCTCGCCGGTACACGATCTCAGAAGCATCGGCGATTTCGTGACATTCAGCATTGGTAGCGAACTCGAGGTGTATGACGTAACGGATCCATCCAGCCCGGCGCATCGCGGCGGTGGAGCGCCGTCCGGATGCACCGGATTCAATATTGAATTTGCGGACGGCTCGCTTGACAGTGGCCTCTGGATTCCGCTGGGCCCATATGGAGTGGATTTAATTGAGATCAAACCGGCTCAGTAGCCGGTCTCGTGGTGCGGAATGCGATGAATGGCGCCCGAATAAACGGCGAGTTGCGGCGGCGGGGATTCACCCTGGTCGAGCTTCTAACGGTTATCGCGATCATCGCTGTTTTGGCAACACTTCTGACGAGCGCGCTTGGCTCGGCAAAACGAAAGGCTCGCCAGGCCGCCTGCACGTCCAATTTGCGGCAGGTCGCCTTGGCTCTGAACATGTATCTCGACGATCATACGAGGCGCCCGAGGGCGTTGGGAACTCTTGTATCAACACGTTACCTTCCAGCTCCCGGCGTCCTTCGGTGTCCTGAAGACAAGACGGACAACTGGGGCGGCTTGATTCAGGAACCCTCGTTTTCACTGACGGAATCGACGATCGCAAAAACGCCCAGTTTCGTTGCGGCGCTTCCCGCTTTGGGAACGTCAGCGGATTTAGTTCCCTATTCCTACTTTAATCCGCTTGGATGGGAAGATACGGAGTGGATTGGTTTGTTGAAATTGGAGCCGAATCCCGGCATTGCCGCCTGTCAGCTTCACGGACTTGGGAGAGCCGATCTTTCGGCTCCCAGTGTTCAGAATTTTGAAGGCCTGTTGCTGCGAGCTCAGATGGATGGGGCGGTGGTCCGGCGCCAGGTCTATTGGGAGACCCCTCGAGAAGTCACGGAAAACTTTGCTCTAGACGGTCCCCTAGAGGCTGGGCTTGCCGCTCCTCCGGCGGCTAGGACTGAGAGCACCGCAGCGATGGCATCGCCGGTTGCTTCGCTGCCGTGGCGGTTTTTTAGCGACAAAGCGACTCCTTGATTGAACAGATCTTATCTAGAACACAGGCATGTTTGAAGGTATTGCAAGAGACCCTGTTTCGGATCCACAGGACGAATCCTTTGTTGGCGCTGCAACGCGACCGCGATTGACTGCGGCTTCCATGTTCCGCGGACTCCTTTGGGCGGAATGGTTCGCCCATAGCAAACTAGTGTTGCTGTTTCTCTGTGTCTGGCTCGTGGGCGTGTGGCTTGTTCCGCTCTTTGCCCATCCCGGTTGGATACTGTTGCTGGGTGGACTCTACGCGCTAATCGCCGGTCCGGTTTACGGGGGGGGAGACATCCTGGAGGGATGCGAGGAGTTCTCATTCGCGCTGCCGCCGACCCGTGGGAACCGCTATATTGCCCGTCTCACCGTGGGCGGAGGGACATTCCTTGGCCTCACCAGCTTCAATCTCCTGACGCTCGGGTTCGATCTGCCGCAGGTATTGGCGCGTCTTTACATCGACACAGGGATTGTGGAACCTCTTCCGAATCTGAGCTTGGGGCTCTTATCAGGGCTTGTTGTCGCCCTGCCGTTGGCGGCTTTCGCGCTTTCGTTCGCCATTTCAGCCGTAACCCACTCCCGATGGCTCGTGTTGACCGCATGGTTTTGGGGAGGGCTTGCGGCTTTGACGGTGCTTCAACTCGGGTTCTGGTATGAGGAATTGGTTTGGGGATATCTAACAGGTGACTTTTCGTGCCCGCTCCTCATTGGTTCCGCGTGCGCCGGATTGATGGCTGGGTACTTTTTTTACCGGCGCAAGGAAATCGGAATGCCTTCCGTTCCGTTGACGCTTCCGGGACGTTTTTGGGTGTGGCTTAGTTTGTTCCTGATTGGCACTGGTGTTGGTGTTACGTTGATCGCCTCCATCGCGAAGTTGGTGCGACAGTTGTTGGACGCGGGAGGATCCGACTAAATGGCCGGGCAAGCGCGGGGAAGTTAGATTTGCCGGGTCAAAAAAGAATCGCGCCTTTCGATCTCAGGCTGCTTCTTTTCCGCTATTGAGCCCGGCCGAATTCTCTGCGGCAAAGACATGAGCATGAAGATTCGCAATCCACTGCTTTCCGTCTTGAGTGACCTCCAAGTATCGCAGCGCAGTCTGGATGTAGCGGCGAATCGTCTCCTTATAGAAGAGCGCGTAGTTTTTCCGAAGCGTTCCCGGACTGTGGCAACCTATTGCCTGAGCAGCGCCGGTCTCGGAGAGCTCAAAGAAAAGTGCCGACACCTTTCGCAAATAATCAGGATCACCCAATTGCCCAATCAAATCCGCGGCGCGGACAAGACCGGGATATCCGGCAGTGTCTTGATACCAATCCTCTGCAGGAGCCGGGAAACGGGTCATTTCGATGCACGAGGAAACCAGTTCTCCGTCAATAATGGGGTGCCCGGCAAAACGTTCACGAATGAACAGCTTGCCTCGATTTACGTGATATTCCGCGAGACTGGCGTTTGATCCCTCATCGTTAAAACGAGCCACTTCGCCATCCAATCCTGTGGCGACCGAATTGGCTGTGTCTTCGCGGCAAATGCCGCGGACGTAGCCAATATCGTGACACAGCGCCGCAGCCATCACGTGAAGCCAATCTTTGGGTTGCACGCCTCCTTCGAGAAGATGCTTTCCGCGGAGGATTTGCTGTGCGGCAAGGGAAACCATGATCGCGTGATGCATATCATGGTACACCGTGTCGCTGTTTGCCATGTTTTCGAGCGCCATGCGGGCGACCCAGATCAGGATACTCTTGTACTCAGGTTCCCACTGGCCGTATGCCTGCTCATACTCACGACGCAACTCCTCGACGACGTGGTCGATAACGATGGTGCGAAGGTTCAACATGTCATAACGAAGTGGATTCTTCCGCTTGGCGAGTAGAATAGCGAGTCGGAATCTCAACGCAAAATGAAATGAGCGCCGTGGAGAATTCGCGTTGAGATTCAGCTTGTCTCGGAAGATTAGAAGCGGGTGAGCGAAGTGCGCTAAGAAAACAACTCGATCACCGGCTTGCCTTTGTTTGCCACCGTGAACGGGCGCCCGGATGGGGAGTTCACAATCTCGTCTTGTGGCAATCCGAGCGCGTGCGCAATCGTTGCGTTGAAGTCAGGGATCGTGACCGGGTTTTCTACGACTTCGCCACCTTCTTCGTCGGTCTGTCCGTACGCGATGCCTTGCTTGATTCCACCTCCGGCGAGAAGACAGGAGAACGCTTTTGGATAATGGTCTCTCCCATTGTTTTGGTTAATTTTCGGAGTGCGTCCAAACTCAGTTGCCACAACGACCAAAGTCTTTGCCAGAAGGCCTCTTTGATTCAGATCGTTTATCAAAGCGCTCAATCCTTGGTCGAGCATGTCCGCGCGTTCTTGTGTTCGTTCAAAGTTATTCTGGTGTGTGTCCCAACCACCGAAAGACACTTCAACAAAGCGCACACGATGCTCCACAAGACGACGCGCAAGAAGACATCCCTGTCCGAAATCCTGGTCGCCGTAAGCGTCACGAATGGTCTTGGGTTCCTTATTCAAGTCGAACGCCTCCAAGTCGTCGCTCTTCATTAATGCGATCGCGTCACGATAGGCGTCTGTGTAGGCCCGCACCTGTTTTTGGTTGTAGCGAGTTTGGAAACTGGAATCGATCGCGTTGGCGATTTGCAGCCGGCGCTGCATTTGATCGAACGAGGTGTTCGGCAGCAAACTGCTGTTTTGCAGTCCGGCGCTCGGTTTTCCAATGGGCAACGGCGCATGCTTCGCCTCCAGGAATCCGGCTCCTGGATGACGGCTGTCGCCGCCAATTTGAACATATCCGGGCAGATTCGGATTGAGTTTTCCCGCAAGTCGCATCGCCCAAGCTCCCATCGCGGGATGCCGAATCGTCCCCCGTTGCGTGTAACCCGTCTGCATGAAATAGCGGCCTCGCTCGTGCGCTCCTTGATTTGACTGCATCGAACGAATGACAGCCGCCTTGTCCATATGACGGGCCATGCGCGGAAGGTATTGCGACAGGCGAATGCCATCGGCATTCGTGTTCGATGATTCCACCGGCCCGCGAATTTCCGCTGGATTCTTCGGATCGAATGTGTCCAGATGGCTCATCCCACCGCTCATAAAGAGATAGATCACATTCGTTGCGGAACCACGGTTGATTTGCGCGCTCGTCGCGTCGTTCGCGCGCGCGCATACATGGGCCGCGTACGGTCCCAGTCCGACACCCAAGAATGCTTTGGCAATGTATCGCGCAAAATCGCGTCGGGATAACGGATCTAGTCGATTGAGTAAGTCTTTCATATCACGCCGTTCTACTGATTTGCGATTTAAGCGCCCTGATGGGTTTGTTACTGGATAAACGCGAACTCGCGTGTGTTGATCAGAGCCCACGATATGTCCGCCAACGCATCCCGTCCGCGGGATTCCAGTTCGGGGACGAGTGCGTTTGCCTCTGAGACTGTGGGATTCCGGCTGAGGATACTGAGGAAAACCACTTGGAGTTTTGCCAAGGGCGTCGGAGCCGCCGCCAGATTCCGGTAAAAGAGCGAATTTGGTTTTGTTAATTGGGAATAGACCGGTCCGTTTAGTAGCGTGAGAATCTGTGGAACGTTTGCTTCGCGATTCGCGTTCTCGATGGTCTCGCGATCGGATTGCCCGAATTGTCTCAGGAAGTGTTGAGGTGGCGCCGGTGACTGGATCTCAGACGCACGGACCAACTCAGACGGAAAGCCTTTCCACCTTGAATCAGTTTGCCGGTCTATTTTTCGAGCCTCTCCATTTCGTGGTGCGCGCAACATGCCGGCGGCCCCGTCCGCATTACGGCGCAACGCCGAGACTTCGTCTCGCAACTGGCTGACGCGCGTTCGGTCGCCCGCTTCTTCAGCCTCTCGGATTGATTTCTGCAGCTCTTGCATCCGTCGTTGTGGCTGTCGTTTTGTATTGTCGGAACGCGCTTGCTCCTCCGCGATGGCCAGAATCTCGTCCGGGTTCTTGTGAAGAAGATCCTTGGCCATTGAATAGCGTGCATCGGGTCGCTGCACACCTGCGCGCTCATCCACATCGGGAACGATCAAACCAACGAGCGAATCCCAAAGGTGTTCCGCGGACATTCGCTCCAAAGTCGGGCCGGGAAATCGGTAGGTGTCCCCCTCGACAAGATCACCGGTTGTGGCCTGGCGCTGAAAAGCGCGCGTGTTGTAAAGCACCCTGCAATACTGTTTCAAATCGAAGTCAAGATCTCGGACGAGTTTGGAAAGAAATTCCATGAGCTCGGCATTGGAAGCCGAATCGTCTTCCTTTACGTCGTCCACGGGCTCAATCAATCCCACACCCATCGCGCGTTTCCAAAGCCGGTTGGCAATCACAGTCGAGAATCTTGGATTGTTCGGGGATGTCAGCCAATTCGCATAAGCGTCACGCGGGCTTTCCCCGTTTTTCAGATCGACGGCGTCGCCAAAAATCGTTCGAGGTTCCACAAGCGCTTTGGGTTCCGCATCGTTGTACTTGTAATCGTCCGGCAAACGCAATCTGGACTGAGTCTCGTTCACGCGGTACCGCAATGGGCGAACGAGCCGGCGGGCCATTGCCATTGTTTCGGGTGACGCGGTTTCGTTCTTTTGTCCGGCTCCAAAAGCCCGGAATCTGCGGTTAACTTGAGGGTCGGCAGTCTTGACGCCGTAAATGAAGGCCGCCTGCTCATAATAAGCGCGCTGCGTCCAATCGTCGAAGGGATGATCGTGGCATTGCGCGCAGACGAGCTGGGTTCCCAGAAACACTTGGAAAGTGTTCGCCATATGATCGAGAGGCATTCCCGCGTCCCTCAGGTAATATCCTGCCGCCCCGTTCTCCCAAATGTAACCTTCGGATCCGATTAGCTCGCGAACCATCCGATCATAGGGTTTGTTTTCACGAAGCGAGTCTTTCAGCCAGTCGATGTAGGGCTGCCCGGGCACATTTTGCATGCGCGATTGGATTCGAAGCAGGTCCGCCCAGTAGTTGAACTCGCGGCTGACATACCCTTCCGAATTCAAGAGATGATCGATCAACTGGCTTCGCTTCGCCGGTTCTCTTGAATCGAGAAAGGTCTTTGCCTCTTCATACGTGGGAATCCTTCCGACGATATCCAAGAAGACCCGGCGCAAAAAAGCCGAGTCCGAAGTGAGCGGATTGGGTGTGATGTCATGCTGCTCGCAATCCTTCACGAGCATGTCGTCGATTTGGCGGCTCAGGTCGCGGATCGTTGAAATTGGAATTCCTTTGAAGGAACCCGCGCCTTGCTTCGATCGAGGTTCAATCGGGTTCGCGTATCCGCTCCCGGCGAACACGAAAATGAGGAGGAGAAGGAGGCATTGCTGCTGTCGGATCGGGGATATTTTCATCGGCTCTTAAACTCGAACTATTGCTGTCATCGGAAGAACGTATCACACAACATTTGCCATGGTTTTCGGCCGGTGACTATCCCGCCAAGATTGCCTCAACAACATTGCCGCTCACATCGGTAAGCCGAAAATCGCGGCCGGCATACCGATAGGTCAATCGTTTGTGATCGAGGCCGAGAAGATGAAGCAGTGTGGCGTGAAGATCATGCATATGTACTTTGTCCACGGTGGCGCGAAAGCCATAGTCATCCGTGGCGCCGTGGGCAAATCCGCCTTTCACGCCTCCGCCGGCGAGCCACATGGTAAATCCGTTCGGATTGTGATCCCGCCCGTCGGTACCGCTTTGCGCCGTTGGAGTACGTCCGAATTCGCCGCCCCATAGGACCAGTGTGTCTTCAAGCATTCCGAGTGATTTCAGATCCGCCAGCAATCCGGAGATGGGCTGATCGACCTCGGCCGCGTTGCGTTCGTGGTCTCGAACGAGCTCCTGATGCTGATCCCACTTGAAGGCGTGATTGACCTGAATGAAACGAACGCCACGCTGGGCGAAACGGCGGGCAAGCAGGCATTGGCGCCCGAAATTATCGCTCTGTCCACGGTTAATGCCATAGAGCTCGAGCGTGGCATCGGATTCGTTCTTGAAATCGGTAACCTTGGGAGCTTCCGACTGCATGCGGAATGCCAGCTCGTACGACTCGATAACTCCCTCCAATTGATGATCGAGATGCGCCCGGTTCAGATGATCGCGATTGATGCTCTGAAGAAGGTCGAGCTGGCGCCTTTGCATCGACTGCGGCAGTTGAGGGTTTTTGATGTTGCGAATCTTTGCTTGTTCCAGTGGCACGTTCTCGCTTCCAATCGGTGTTCCTTGATAGACCGCCGGCAAGAATGCGGATCCGTAGTTCTGCGGTCCACCGTTCAAGGTCGGAGGGTTGATTGTAATAAAACCGGGCAAATCCTGGTTCTCTGAACCGAGACCGTAAATAAGCCAGGAGCCGACGCTTGGCCGGACCTGCCTGTTGGCGCCCGTGTGAAGGTTGAGCACTGCTTGCCCATGGTCCTGGCCGGTCGTGTGCATGCTCCGAATGAGACACAGATCGTCCGCGGAACGGGCGAGGTTCGGAAACAGATCGCTGATCTCCAGACCGCTTGCGCCGCGTTTCTTAAACTCCCACCGCGAGGAGAGCAGCTTCGCGGTCGGCGCGGCTTGTTCTCCGGAAAGGACCGATGACAGGAGTTTGCCGTTGTCGCGCTCCAGCAGTGGCTTGGGATCGAATGAATCCACATGCGATGGTCCGCCGTGCATAAAGAGGAAAATGATCCGTTTGGCGCGCGGCGGGAAATGCGGTGATCGCAAGACGAGCGGGTCCGAGCCTGACGAGCCGGCGGCTTTACATTGGCTCGCGAGCATGCTTGTGAACGCCAGGGAACCGAAGCCACAAGCGCATTGCCGAAGCATTTCACGGCGGGTGATTGGGATTCCTATGGTTGGGTTCATAATAGGTTGGTGATCGATTAAACGCTCGAAGCGCCTGTTAATGCCACAAATGGCGGTCAATCCAGAAACTGAAACTCTGTCGATCCAAGCAGGGCTTGGCAGAAAGTTTGCCAGGCAAACCGTTCGTCTGGTCGTTCATCGCGAAACGCATGTAAAAAATCGAGAATCCGATCGGTCTCGTCCCGAGTCGGCGGGCGTCCAAACGCCGTCATGTACGCCTGGGAGATGAGTTCGGATTTGTTCGCTGTGCCAGCGTCCAAAAGGGATTCGGCCCATTTTCGCGATTGATCAATCATGAAGTCGCTGTTCAACAAGAAGAGCGCCTGGGTCGCGGCGGTCGTTGTGTGCCGCTTTCCGGCAATCGTATGCGGATCCACGAAATCGAAGATCTGAAAGATCTCGGGCACATTATTCCGGAGGACCGGCAAATAGAGGCTTCGCCGCGTACTGGAAACTTCTTGGAAATTATTACCTGGAACACCCATTGGTGCTGTATTTGTTGGAAGAAGCGATCCTCCCGAGGTTAAGTCCAGTTCGCCGCTCGCGGCGAGGATAGCGTCACGAAGCTCCTCGGCTTCCAATCGGCGCCTGTTCATTCTCCATACAAGGAGATTGTCCGGATCCACCGCATACGCTCGGGGATCGTGAGCGCTGCTCATGCGATATGTGCTCGAGAGGGTGATGGACCGAATGAGCTTCTTGAACGACCACCCGTTTTCCACGAACCGTTGGGCGAGGTGATCCAGCAACTCCGGGTGGGTGGGCTCGGCGCCGAGCAATCCGAAGTTGTCCACCGTTTCCACCAAACCCTTGCCAATCAAATTGAGCCAGATGCGATTGACCGCCACGCGCGCGGTCAAGGGGTTTTTGGGATTCGCAATCCAATCGGCGAGATCCAGGCGCCCGCTGTCCGTGGGGTTCACCTTTGCAGGCAGGTGCAGATCCTCTCTGTCGAGCGCACTAAGGAAACCACGAGGCACTTCCGGTCCAAGACGATCCACGTCACCACGGATGTTGATTCGCGTATTGCCGATCGTTCCATCCTGAACAGCCATCGCCATTGGAGCCGAGGGCGGTGCTTTGCTCTGCATTTCTCCGTAGTCCAACTGCAATTGATAGTAATCCAGCGCCAATGTCATGGGGCGCGCCGCCATCGGCCGGTTCGTCTCGCCTTCTGGTTTGGAATCCGTCATCGACTTAACCATTGCCGCGCCGGACTCCCTGGACAGCAACTCCAACTCCAAGGCCCATTCGGCTACTGGAACAAACTGCACGGCATCCGCAGTCACAAATCCTTTGGTTTCCGCATTTGAAATCTCAACCCATCCATTAGTTCCTGCGTCGAAGGAGTAGGTTCCCACTGAGACGAACGCCTTCCCGAATCGAGGGTCTAGCTTTTGGTTGACGAAGGTTCGATGATCCGCCTCCCGTGCGTGAATTGTTACAGGGACATTGGTGGCTCGGTTCGGAAACGGCGTGTATGAAACTAGAACTTCATAGTCTCCCGTATGCGGCAGATTCGGGACGAATCGCGCGGCCATCGTTCCTTTTTGTGAATTGGCGTCGTGAACATAGTTCTTATCGACATAATTCGTGGATCCGATGGATTCCTTCCATCGACCCGTGAGCTGGGCCGATGAATTATCAACGACGATTCCCGGCAGTTTTGACGAACGGATACCGCCGGGATTCTCTCGAACCATGCGCATGGTTTCGAGCAACTGGTTGAGCGCGCTTTGGTGCGACTCGATTTCTTGCGCTTTTTCGCGGCTCGCCAGCGGACGCTCCATCCATCGAGTCGCGTTCGGGCCTTGCTGTCTTCCGTTTGAAAGTGTGGCGGTGCTCGTGAAAATGCCGGCAATGGCGTAATAGTCGCGAGTCGGAATCGGATCGTATTTGTGATCATGACATCGCGCGCAACTGACTGTCAGCGCTAGAAAAGCGCGTGTGGTCACATCGATCTGTTCGTCTGCCACGTCCATTGCGAGCTTGGCCTGGTCTGGTTCAGCCAGCGCCTTCGGACCGAGGACGAGAAACCCGGTCGCCGTCAGTTTCTCGAAGCGTTCTTCGTCCGTTGACCATGGCAACAGATCACCCGCGATTTGTTCTCGAATAAACTGGTCGAACGGTTTGTCGTGGTTGAATGCGTTGACGACATAATCCCGGTACCGCCAGGCGTTGTTAAAGGGCAGATTGGATTCCAGACCGTTCGAATCGGCGTACCGGGCGACGTCCAGCCAATGGCGTCCCCACCGTTCACCAAACTGCGGTGAATCGAGCAACCGGTTGACAACCGTTTCGAGGGCGGCGTCGGACTGATCCGCTAGAAATGCTTCGACTTGCGCGTGTGTGGGGGGGAGTCCAGTAATGTCGAATGAGACACGGCGAATCAGAGTGCGCTTATTCGCAGGGGCCACAGGTTCAAGCCCCCGTTTGCGCAGTTTGGATAGTATGAAACGGTCGATCGCATCCGTGGGCCAATCGCTATCTGCAATTCGGGGAATCGAAGGTTGAACGACTGGCCGAAACGTCCAGTGAGTTCCTGGCGAATCTTGAGAATGCGATGCGTCCGCTGAATTCGCATTCCTGATCGCGCAGAAGCACACGACCAGAAAAAGCGTCCAAAAACGTGTGCAACTCGCTTCTTGGTAATTCACAACAGAATTCGACAGCGGAACCGCAAAAAAGTTTCAAAGAACCGCGGCGTCGAAGTATTAGAGCCCATCAACTCCGGCTTGGGCGATTTGACCGTCTTGTGCGCCGGTCACGCCGGATACGCCAATAGCGCCGATGATTTTTCCATTTAGAATTAACGGAAGGCCGCCATCAAGAGGCGCCGCTCCGGTGACGGCGAGAATGCGCAACCCGTCGCCTCCACTGCCAACGATATCTTGAAATACTTTCGACGGCCTGCGAAAGGCGGACGCGGACCGCGCTTTTTGGAGTGCGACTTCAACGCTGCCGTATTGCGTGCTGTCCATTCGTTCGAGCAAAACCAGATGCCCTCCGGAATCCACAACTGCAACGACGACGTTCCATTGATTCGATTTTGCTTTGGCTTGCGCCGCGGCCACAACCTTCTTGGCCGAGGCCAGATTAATGGGTTCGCCGTACGGTGGCGCTTGCTGGGCAAGGAGTGTTGTCGTTGCGGTGAGGAGGATTACAGAAATAAGAGTGAGGAGTCGTTTCATGGCGGTTTCGTTCTTTTTTAATCCGTCTCCGTTCATTGGACGGAAGTGTGTCCATCGAATCAGAGTTTGGCCGTGAAGTCAGCTTAGATTTCCGGGCGCCTTCGAAATCGGGTTTTGACGCGCGACAACCTTCCATGTGCCGCTGGGATTCGCTGGATCGGGAATCCCGTTTACGAAGAGTTGTCAAAGTTAGGAACTGACAAGTTTTCGGATTCTGACCATCCCCGCTGAAGTGGGCAAAACTGTTCCGGAATTAGGTTTCTTTCAGAAAGGCGCCAGCACTTCGTTCCGGCGTAATAGCCTCAAAAGGAGCAGGACGATCAGAACGCCGGGGAAGAACTGCCGGAGGCGGGAGGTTCGGTCATTACAAACAATGTTCCCGGAACAAGACGCCATTGAATATCTCTGTGGAAACTCGTAGTATCGCAACCGTGCCGCTGACACTGGAACAAATCGTTGAAGAAACGCGCCACTGGTCTCCGGAAAAAGTTGGAGAACTAGTGGACCGATTGACCGAAGACCTGCACAGCAGCCCTCGTGAAATCGAGGAGGCTTGGCGGGTGGAAATCGATCGCCGAGTTGAGGAAATCCAAACCGGCAAGGTTGAGGGCATTCCGGGAGAAGAAGTCTCCGCTGGCATTCGCCGCATCCTGGGCCGGTGAAGCCGCACACGTTTCATCCTGAAGCAGGTCAGGAATATACGCAAGCGGTTGAACGTTACGCTTCGATTGATTCCGAATTAGGCAATCGATTTTATGACGAAATCGAGCGGCTCATTGGAAACGTCTGTGCTGATCCTGAGCGCTTTTTTCAAATCCGAGCACCAGTCCGACGGGCTTTATCGCGAGATTTTCCATACTCTGTGGTTTACATCGACCAACCCGACCGGATGTGGATCGTAGCTGTGATGCACGCCAAACGGCGGCCTGACTACTGGCGGGATCGCCTCGGATGATCCCATCAAGGTGGGTGATATGCCAGCAAGCGCCAGCCACATTTTCTTTTTAGCCGCCAAGCGGAGCCGATTGTTAGCTCTTGTGCTGGCTCTTTGCTTTGGATGCCTTCCATCCGTTCACGCGCTGCGTCCGTCTGTTGAGCCACCAAACCGTGTCGAGACATTAGCGACCTCCTCGGTCAAAACTCGCGTCGTAGAGGGGTCGGTTCTTGGTATCGGCATTAACTTTTTGGGTTGGTCCGATAATTGAAGAATGAACGGGCGCTAAACTGTCTTAGGGTCGCATTTGAATTTTTAGCATTTGATTCGGGTGGCTGGGCGTTTCTTCAGCGCGGTGTCTCACCGCCACCTCCTTGGCGTTCCGGCTGCCCCTCAGTCCGCAGCGCGTAGGTTTCACCCAAAGCGGCGGAAATACTTGAAATACTCGGAAGCCCCGCAATTGCCTCCAGGCTGCGGTTTGGGACGAACCGCGGTCCGCGACCGCCGTGCTGAACCTGTCACTTTGCGCCACCATCTTGCTTGGCGCCGAACGCGCCACACCCGCACAGAGGGCAGTTACGTTGATTTCACCTATGAAAATCTCGGGCAACTGCAAAGCGCCATCGGCAAAGAGTCCGGGGCCGCGAGCCGGTTAAACGAACAATTTCGTTACGGGTACGACACCGCCTGGAACCTCAGTTCCCGGACCAACAACGCTTCACGGAAAACCGACGGGACGGCCAGTCCGGCCGTGCAGCGGGATCGGCGAGGCGCAAGACGCCTGGACGCGCCGCAAACGGGACAGGACCTGGCCGAAAGCCAGGGGAAGTGGTAGCATGACCAACGTCGTGTGTTGCGATACCAGCTTTCTGTTCTCCTTGTATGGGAAACCTGAATGCGAGCCATTCTCTGACCTTCGATGCGAATCAAAAAAAATCTGGCGGAAGCCGAAAGCTTAAGCGTGCCGGCCTGACGCGTCTAGATTCAATTCCTCGCTTACGGTCAATTTTTGCCCGTCGGCAACAATTGGAATAGGGGTCGAACCAAAGTTTCGGGCTGGATGAATTGCATGCGCGCGGATTGAAGAGCCGGGCGATGTGACCGGATTCGGCGTCCACGCCGGAGAGGTTCGAACCTTTGTAGCGATTGCAGAAGCAGCAGGCCAAGGCCAGGTTGTCCAGCTCGCTCGATCTGCCGTGTTGTCGAGAAATGACGTGGTCAACGTGGAAGGGAAGGTCGGAAAACGCCTCCGGAGAATGACAGCATTCGCAACGGCTATTCGCCCGGGCGCGAACGGCTCGTTGAAGCGCCGTCTCCATCGCGGCGCTCAGGCCGGCGTGGCCGTTTCACCGAGCGAAAGGCGAGACTTGGCTTTGAGGAATTCCAGTGCCCGGCCCACGTTCAAGAAATAATCCAGCTCCGGTGCCTCGTCCGCGTTCAATCTGCCGGTGTTGGCCTTGCTCGATAGTTCGCGCACCCGTTCCGCGTCGTCGTTCGCAAGGTGCAGCCGCAATAATTCACGCGCCGCCGTCGGAGACAGGTCGCCGACTTCCGTCCGGATGGCCCGATTCCAGATTTCGGTTTCAGTCGCGGAAGCGGATATCGAAGGCGTTTCGACGAATGAGTTGAAGGAGTTGTTGGGCGACTTGTTTCGCGAATTCAAACGCGCCAAACGGAAGTAGGAACGGTCCAGATTATCCCGCTTTCGGTAAGGGCATTCAAGTGCCGCTTCGTCAGCGATTCTAAATTTGACCGACGGGAGGGTGCAGCTCCCGCCGAACCCACTTCAAAGGTCGCGATTTTCCTATGTTTGAAATGGGAATTCAGGGTTCGGTGGGAGCCTCACCCTCCCACATTTGCCCCTGGAAACGCCAAACTGAGAATTGCTACCGCTTCGTTCGGGACAGTGGCCAAAGCTCGTAAATCTGTTCTTGGTTCTGGTTTACATAACCTTTCTTTTGGAACATTGGCATTGAACACCACGGCGACTTTTCCAGCAGAAGCTTGGAAACGGATCACAGGATCACCCGGAGAGCCATAAGAAAACGGCCCTTCGCATCCGTGCCACCCGTGGTTCTTTTCTGGCCAGTGCCCTTGCAGCGATAATCCTGTTTAGTCCGGAATCGTGCGTTGCTCTTCCCAACGTTTGCCGAGCACTGCCAACGATTTCGCGCTGAGCTGCCGTTCCGCGAGTGGAAATACGATTCGCTCTTCCTTGTCGAAGTGTTTGCGCGAGGCCAATACGGCTTTCAGCAGGCAGCGTTTGGCTTCCCGAAGGACGCGAGTGGTACGGAGTCTGGCCAGGTCCACCTCGATTTCTTCGTGTTCGGCATGGAAATTCTCGGCCTGGCCCATATGTGAAAAACTCGGTTCCAGGGGCTCGATCAGAAGTTGATCCTCAACACGGGAATGAGTCTCCAACATCGATCCGAGCAGGCGCGCGAGAGTTTTGACCTCCGCTAAGGTCTTCAGTTTGGGAACAGCGTCTTCCACGTAGTCGAAAAGATTGTGGAAGACCACGTGCTCTGCTAATAGTGCCTCGGTAATCTTCATTGCAGGAATATAGTTCTGAAAATGTCTCTGAATGTTTGCTTCGAACCTTGCAATGCGATATTTCGCCTAAGAACTCACTCGAACCGTGAACCAATCGATAAACGTTTTCGATTGAGTGCCGAATTCACGGATCGCAACTTCTCGCAGTTAAAATCTCGCGTCAGTCTAGAGAAGCCTTTGCGGAAATCTAGCTTCATTTGCCCGATTTTCGGGCTTTCTTCTATAGAAGCACTCAAAAAACCCTCAAAACCTACCCACTCGACTTCCAGAAGAAAGTCTACTGGTTTGTATCGTCGCCCCAGAGTAATTCTAAGGCTCGACAAATCTTCGCGGAGAAATCGTAATGATCGGCATGGGCTCAATGGACGCTCAATTTCAGACTCTGCAATCCGATTTGCCAAGTTTCGGAGTGACGAAGCCACGCCGTCCGCCGATGCGGCTCCGAGTTTTCTCGCCGTTGATTCGCGGTTTTCTTTTGATTCTCGTATCGATTTCACTGTACGCGCACCAATTCAGCGAAAGCTATTTGGGTGTGGCTGTGAAGGGCAAGTCCGTCTTGGGACATTGGGATATCGCCCTGCGTGACTTAGTCCACGTGCTGCCCCTTGCGGAAAACGCCGAGAACGCGGCCACGTGGGAGGAACTCGGAGTCGAAGACAGCGCCGTCGCGGATTACGCAAAGGCGCATGTTCGGTTCAAGATCAATGACGTGGAGCGGCTCCTTTTGGTCACGAAACGATCGATCCGGTTGTTCGTCGATGGCGCCTACGCAGTGATTGAATTCGAGGTCGAGAATCCGCTCGATCCTTATACGGTCGAGTTCGAGTACAGCGCTATCTTTGATCAAGATCCTCAGCACCGATGTTTATATCTTCTGGAGAGCGCAGGCGGCGATGAAACGGGTGTTCTGACAGGGGACCATCGCTCGCAGCATTTTGAACTCTCAAAGCCCGATGTGCTGCGGCAATTCAAAGAGTTTGTTGTTCAGGGCGTGTGGCATATCTGGATGGGATTCGATCACGTTCTATTTCTCCTGGCGCTTTTGCTTCCCTCGGTGTTGCGCCGGGAGGATAGGCGCTGGCAGCCGGTTGAGGCGTTTCGTCCCGCAGCGATCAACGTCGTGAAGATAGTCACCGCATTCACCGTGGCGCACACGATCACGTTAACCCTGGCATCGCTAGAACTAGTGAAGCTGCCGTCCCGTCCCGTCGAGGCCGCGATTGCGTTGTCTGTGGCGGTGGCGGCCGGAAACAATATTTTTCCTTTCTTCAAAGGACGGGGCTGGCTTGTGGCATTCGGGTTTGGCCTTGTGCATGGGTTCGGATTTGCCAGCGTTTTGCGAGAATTGGGACTCCCCCCGAGTTCATTGGCGCGCGCCCTCGTTGGATTCAATATTGGCGTCGAGGCGGGCCAGCTCGCGATCGTCGCTGTGTTCTTGCCCGTGGCGTATGGATTGCGGGAATCGTGGTTTTACCGACGCGCGATGGTTACCGCCGGTTCTGTGGGAATCGTGATCGTCGCGAGTGCCTGGATGGTGGACAGAGCCTTCGACATGCGGTTCATGCCGTTTTAGAATTCGAATCGAAATCTTTTCTCTTGACGCTTTGTTGAAAGTGTATTAGTGCTATAATACACAATGCAAATTCACTTGTCACCGCGCGATGGGCTGCCGATTTATCGGCAGATAGTGAACCAGGTCAAATACCTGGTCGCCGCGGGGCGATTGGCGCCTGGCGAGGAGCTTCCGCCTATCCGCACACTTGCGGAGCAGCTTGTGATCAATCCGAACACGGTGGCTCGCGCTTATCTGGAACTGGAGCAGGCCGGGCTTGTGAACAAACGGCATGGTTCGGGCACCTATGTTTCGGACAACGGATCACCGTTGAAGCGCGCGGAACGGCTGAAACTAATGACACAGCGCATTGATGCTTTGCTCGCGGAAGCCCGGCATCTCGATGTGGACTTGGAAGAAGTCATCGGGCTTATGCGGCAGCGGTCAAAAAATATGCAACCAAAGGAGGGCGAATGAGCTCATCTAAGAGTTCTGCGAATGAAAGTGTGATCCGCGTTGAAGGAGTGTCGCGCAGATTTGGGGCGAAGCTGGCTTTGGACGGAGTTTCTCTGAATGTCGGGAGCGGGCAGGTGGTGGGGCTCGTTGGGGCGAATGGAGCGGGAAAGACAACACTCATTAAGCACATTCTGGGTCTCCTGGCACCGGCTATCGGAACTGTGCGGGTTTTTGGGTTTGATCCTGTCATTGGTCAACGACAATTATTCATCCCCACTGGGAATAATAATTGTCGCTAGACACCTGACCTTTATCTGTCGGCGCTTCTTTGCGCGGGATTGTCTGTCTTTCAAGCATTAGTGTGGGGATTGCCCTCTTTTCCGAGAGTGAGGATGTGGCTTGTTGTAGCGCTCATTCTTGGACTCCTACCCATAGCCGGTTACGCCCTCGGGATGCAAAGTGTCGCCGCGAGGGATCCTTCATCCGAATGGAACGTGGTGCAAATGTTCCTATCCGGTGGATTTGTCTGTGCTTGGGCGGCTGGCATCGCCGCCGCGTTTGTCGGAGTCGGATGGGAACGTCGCGGAACCTGGGTCGGGCGGAGATCGTTGAGTGAATTCATGGGATCGATCGACGATCCGATCTCACGGCGTTTTCATTTCGGGTCGCCGTTCCGGGCTCAGGTTTGGATCGAGTGGAGGCGCAACTTCCGAATGCCGTTGCTTGTATGGACTCTGACGATTTGGATCTCTTACTCGGTTGTGTTGACCGGCACCCATTTTGGACTTCGGATTTACGTTTGGGATATGATTCCTGTCCTAGCTACCGGGTTTCTTTTCGCAGGCATCGCGATCATTGGTTTGAATACTCCGCGGGATGCTGGATCGCTTCGTCTATCTCTTTCGTCGTTCACAGCAACGCGTCCGATCGACACGGAAACGTTGGTTACCGCCAAACTTGTGGCGGGCGCCGCGGCATGGGGCTTGGCGGTGAGCGTCCTGGTGATCAGTTTCGGTGCTGCTTTGAAAATGCTTGGAGAATTTGATCAGATTTCGAGTCTGGATGAGGCAATTATGTCGCAGCCCGGATTTTTGGATCAGATCCCGAATCTGAAGGAGTGGATCGTTGTTCTTGCGATTTCATTGCATCTTTTTGTCGGAATTCTGCCTTTGAGCGCGTCCGGCAAGACGCCGGGATTCCCATGGTCGATCATGCCGCTGATCCTCTTCTACGGAGGTATGATGACACTTTTCGAGTGGGCCGAGCGTGATTCGAGTTGGCATTGGGATTTGTGCATATTGCTTGTCGGGTATGTCACGTTAAAATTGGGTGTGGCGTTTTGGGCATTTCGCCGGTCCCTCGAACGCAGACTTATCACGCAGAGATTCGTGACGATCTATCTCGTGATTTGGCTTTCCGCGCTCATATAATATTAGGGTGGCGCAGCAACGCCACCCTACCGGTTTAACCCTCGAAACTGGGAGGGTGAGGCTCCCGCCGAACCCTGGATTCCTCCGAAAAATGGGTTCGACTGGAGTCTCACCCTCCCAGAAGAGTCGAAAACTTGCGATCAACCTGCACTCTCATCCAAAGCGGTATCGCGTACGGAATGGAAGATTCAGATCTGATGAACCACTCGCCTTCTCAGAATGGTGAAGGCGACGGTTGCAGTCCCTCCGGAACCTGAAACCGAAAGGCTTCCTTCGGGATGGACGGATTGACCACCAGATCACGATAGGTTTCCGTGATGCTTCCTTTGAGCTTGGAAGCCCGTGCCATCATGTTTTGAATTTGCTGTCTCATTTGTTCGATCGCTTCCGGAGTGGCCTCTTTTTTCGAACTTCAGCAACGGTGAACTCGCCGTCTTGCTATTGTTAGTGGCAATGAATTTCCCGGGGATCTTCGGGAACTCAGTATCGAAGCGTCACTTTGCCGTAAACCGCCCTGTCCACATCGACTCGCCGGAAGGTGAGGAGATCGGGCGCAAACTCTCGGTGATGCGAATCGAGGGTGTTCCTTCCGACAATGGAAAGTTCGCAGTGCTTGTTTGGTCTCCATGCCAAGCGCGCATCGAGTTCCAGATAAGGAGGAACCAATTGGGGGTCCATTTCATCGACGTAACGGAGTCCAACGCCTAACTCGACGGAATCGCCAAGGTCAAAGTCCGACCATAGGAATGCCTGGTGATGAGGGCTGGCACTCTCTTCGTATTCGGTGACCGCGGGATCGGGGCCTTGGGTGTGAAGTTGCAATTGAAGAAAACTGTAGCCGGACCGAAAACGCCATGCATCGCTTAGCCTCCATGTCATCGCAATTTCTCCGCCGTAGGTTTCGCCGTAAAGGGTGTTGTTCAATTCGGTCGGGAAGAGCAGATGCAGTTCCGGCTCCAGCCGAAACTCAATGGGCCGCGCTACTTGAGCGCGCAGGTTGTCGTAGTCGTTGTAGAAAACCGCGGTATCCAGGGACAGGCGGGACGTTACTTGAAACCGATAACCCAGTTCGTACGCGATCAGATCCTCCGCGCCGAAAGTCTCCGAACCGTCGATCGAAACCAAAACGGGAATCGGAGCGAGCGGCAGAAGACTTCCGGGATCGACAAACATATGCACGCCGCGCTCCGCGCGCGACGGCGTTCGAACGGCCCGGGAGATGGCGGTCCAAACGGTGTGTCGATGACTTGGAGTCCATGAGAGGCGTCCACTTGGTTGAACCTCAAAACCTGTAAAATCGTTGTGCTCCAGTTTTGTTCCGAGCGTTAGATGTAAACGGTCCGTGACAAGTTCGATTTCGTCTTGCGCAAAAATGTTTGCAAGATGGAAATCCACGCTGGGATCGCGCATCTGAAAGTCCGGACTTTCGGTCATGTGATCCGCCGAAAACCGGTAGCCGGCGCCCCACACAATTTCTTGCCGTTCCCCGAGATGAAAACGGTGCTGCAGGTCTAAATCGGCGGTGTCTCGCTCTTCGGATCCGATGCCAAAACCGCGGTCGGTTTTGTCGTAGTAAACCTGCATGGTCAGATCGGAATCACCGGACAACGCGTGCGTCCAGCGTCCAACTAGATTGTGTCCATTCGCGTCCGTATGGGCGTTTCGCGGGATCAGGCCGATTGGATTCGAAGAGAGGAGGAACAGCTTGGTTCCGAATTCGTTATGGTAAGTGTCTCCCTGCAAAGTGAACCGGTTGTCTTGCGACGGCTCCCAGTCCAGGCGAAATCCGCCTTGGCTGGACCACCAAGAATCCCCCACGCCGGCGCCCCCGTCGATCATGGTGAACTCGTCGTGATTCGCGTATTTCCCATAGACGCGGTAGTAAACGTTGCTCGCGAGTTGACCGCCATAGCGAACGGTTCCAAAACCGCGTTCTTCGATTCCACCGCCGCCACTGATCAGGATTCCTTGGGTGTCTTTGGCATTCTTGGATGTGATATTGATCACGCCGTTCACGGCGTTCGCACCCCACAGAGTGGCGCCCGGTCCACGGATAACTTCGATCCGATCCACGTCTTCAAGGACCGTGTCCACTTCTTCCCAAAAGACACCGGAGAACAACGAGGTATAAAGCGTTCTTCCGTCCATTAGTACCAAAAGTTTGTTTGAAAACGTATCGTTGAATCCGCGCGAGCTGATTGCCCATTGGCGCGAGTTTGCGTGAGCGACCTGAAGACCTGGAGCCATGCGGAGCGCCTCGGCAATGGTCGTGACGCCGGAACGCCGAATGTCTTCTCCGGAAATCACGGCAATTGCGGCAGGTGCGCTCGAAAGATTCTCGGCTTTTCTTGATACCGAAGTGACCTTAATGTTGCCCAATTCCTCCAGGCTTAATTGAGCGAGTTCAAAGACGTCCAATGCGGCTTGGGAAGGTTGGGCGGCAAAAGAGACGGTTCCAACAAAAAGAGTGATGGCAAGTCGCGCTCCGTTTCTCCATTTTCGAACCGTTGCGCGCACGGAGTGACGCGCCCTGCCTTGGAATTCGCAACGAGGGAAGTCGTCCCCGATTGTTTGAATCGGTCTTGATTTCGGATTCGAATGTAGTGCGAAGGATTTCAGATTCGGGAACCTTACAGTTTCGTTTCCACAGCAACATTATAAAGAAACGCATTGCGCAGCCCGCGATTATCAGTATTTGGGATTAGAAGTGAAGCAAAAGAACAATTGGTCTTAATCCCCGTGAACCGGTATGTAGTCCCGGCTTTAGCCTAATGCCATTCGGTAATTCATCTCGTATGACAACGGCAGAAAACCAACCGCGGAGTGTGGTTCCCACAATTCCAACGGGATTGCGGAACAAAACCCAGGGTTGCGAGGAACGAGCTACCCTGGGTTTTGGGTCGGAATCCCTTCGGGATTCCGCCGAATAATTACCGAATGGCATTAGGCTTTAATCGGCTCGAACCGCCTCAAGGCGGGACTACGTGCAAACCACACCGGTTCATGGCCCCGATTGGAGTCCTGACCTTCCCTTGCGCTCTCCGCAAGGAGAGGGAATCTCTTCTGCTGGCGCGGGCAAATTCGGAGGATCAAATTCATTCCCGTCGCGTGCATCCTTTCTCCATCTCCCGTGGGAGAGGGTTGGGGTGAGGGGAAACGGATCCGTCGAAAGAGGTTCAATAGCGGAGCGTCACTTTACCATAAACGGCGCGATCAACCTCGACATCTCGGGGTGCAAAAAGAAAAGGCGAGAATTCTGGATGATGCGCGTCCAATAGGCTGCGTCCAACAAGAGATAGCTCACAGTTTGAAGTCGCTTTCCAAGCGAGGCGGCTGTCCAATTCCGTGTAGCCGGGCACGTTTTGCGCGGGAAGGGGATCGACGTAGCGAAGGCCAATACCCCACTCGACACGCCTCCCCAAATCGATGTCTGACCATAGGGAAACCTGTTGTTGCGGGCTGTCGCCCTCGCTGTCCTCAGTAAATGAACGAATCAGCCCCTTTGTGTGAAGATTCATTTGGAGAAATGTATAGTTGGCGCGCAGCCTCCAGACGTCTGTGGGTTGCCACTTCATCGAAAGTTCGGAGCCGTAGGTTTCACCGCGCAGGCCGTTGTCGTCGGTTACGGGGATGACCAAATACGGCTGTGCGGAAGCGGTGTAGCGGATCTCCAATGGGAGTTGGACGGCGTTGTAGAGATTGTCGTAAACATTGTAGAAGGTGGCTAGATCCAAGGACACCCGGGCATGGGGTTGCAGGCGGTATCCGAGTTCGTAAGCGATCACGTCCTCCGAGCCAAATTCCGGATTTCCCCGTCCAGGAACAAGGATCGGGAGAGGAGGCAGCGGCGCCGAATGAGGCGGATCCGAGAAGAATTGAAATCCTCGTTCCGCCCGGGACGGTGTTCGCACCGCCCGGGAGACCGAGGCCCACAGAGTCTGCCGTTCCGTCGGGGTCCAGGAAACGCGAATGCCAGGCTGGAGTTCGAAACCTGTGAAATCGTGGTGTTCCAGCTTGCTGCCCGCCATCACCTTCAGGCGATTCGGGATCAATTCGATCTCGTCTTGGAGGAACGCGCTGAACAATTGAAGTCCTTTGCTCGGATCGTCGGTGATGAAATCGGCGCTTTCGATGAACTCATCCCACGAGTAACGATATCCGCTTCCCCATACAAACTCGTGCCGGTCTCCGATACGAAACCGATGCTGGAAGTCGATGTCAAACGTGTTGCGAACTTCATCGACGATTCCGAGTTCTTTGTCGGTGCGATCAAAATAGGACTGAACCGTCGATTCGGAATCCGTCGAAAAAGTATGGACCCACCGACCCAGAATGTTTGCGCCCTTCGACGTGGCATCAAACGGAGCCGAGAATAGCCTCGGTGGATCCAGCGAATGGCGGCGGACCCGGCCGTTCCAGTCTTCGTGGTATGCATCACCTTGAATCGTGAGCTGATTCACTTCCGATGCCTCCCAATCTGTTCGGAACCCCCATTGAGAAGTCCACCAACTGTCTCCGGCGCCCGTGCCGTCGGCCAGAGTAAAAGCGTCGCGATCCGTGTATTTCCCATACACACGGTAAAACGCGTTCGATCCCATTTGTCCGCCATAGCGGAGCGAGCCGAACGCTTGTTCCTCGATCCCTCCGCCGCCTGTGGCCAGAATTCCCTGGGTATCCTTGGCGCTTTTGCTGATGATATTGATGACCCCGTTGACGGCGTTTGCGCCCCAAAGGGTGGCGCCAGGTCCCCGAATCACCTCGATGCGATCGATGTCTTCAATGAGCGCGTCTGTGTCTTCCCAAAACACACCGGAAAAGGAGGGTGTGTAGATCGTTCGCCCGTCCAGGAGCACGAGGAGCCTATTCGCATACAGCTCGTTGAAACCACGCGAACTGATTGCCCATTGCCGCGAATTGGCTCGGGCCACATCCAAGCCGGGAGCCATCCGCAGCGCCTCGGGCAGAGAATTTACTCCCGAGCGCCGAAGGTCTTCTTGCGTGATGACGTGAATCGCGGCGGCTGCAGATGAAAGGTTTTCGCTCTTTCGCGAGACTGTTGTGACGCGGATCTGTCCCAAATCCTCCAAGCTAAATTGGGCCAGATCAAGAACGGAAAGCGCAGGCTCACCGGCAAAGTTGCATGCGATTCCAAAGTTCAACAGAATCGCCAGCCTCGCCACGAAACTTGTGGAGAGGCGGAGACATCTAACGCTGTTACAGACCGGTATTCTCAAGCGCCTTCGATTATTCGCAGATGCGCCGAAAAGGGAAGAAGAAGATTTCATTCCCAGTTGCGCCGGACGCATCCGAATGAGGAGAAAAAGCGTCAAACGAGTTGACTCGAATCGGGGCCATAATCCGGTGCGGTTTGCACGTAGTCCCGCCTTCAGGCGGTGCCAACCGGTTGAAGCCGGGACTACATGCCGGTTCATGGAAAACCTTCGCTCTTTGAACCCCTGAACCATTGGCGGTGGGGCGACACTCTGTGGAGCCCTGACCTTCTCGTGCGCTTGAATCCAGTCAGGGCTCGACAGAGTCTCGCCCCACCGAGGTTCATGGAGAGAATTCTCAAAAAACATTCGCGCTGTGAACCCCTGAACTGGTGCGCCTCACAGAGGCACGCTCCGAAGCGCGGGTCTGTGACCCGCAGCAATTTCAAGTTCATGGGGAGGAGAATCTTGGCCCCGCGTGCAGTAATAGACGGATAGCGTCGCAACGAGGGATGAACTTGCCAACGCGGTGCGGGATGCACATTCTCAGGGTATGTCCTTTAGATCCCAGGCCGCTTCAATGG
>JAQBVM010000422.1 GCA_027623095.1 Verrucomicrobiota bacterium | reverse complement strand
GTTCAACCGCTGCGCTACGGTTTGGAATTGATGGGAGATATCGGGTTTGGGGAGCGTCGATTTCGTTGTCATAGTTCGCCGCCAACCTTAGCGGGAACCGGAAATCGTGTTGCGCATGTTCACCGACGCATCACAGTGATAGTGCGTATCGACGGTCCCCTCGGAGGCGTTGAAGACATGGGAAGCGGCAGAAAGAGAATTACGATTCGGACGATGGAGGGGGCGGATTGGCTTGAATACGTGCTTAGAACGGATAGCGAGGGCATTATTACGAATGCTACAAAACGGGTTTATGATCCGAGCAAGTAATCTCTCCGAAAAAATATGGACGAGAAGACTTTGAAACGTGCTGCGGCGTGGATATACAAGAACCGGCATACGGGCTATTGGACTTTTCCGATACTGGTAGGCGAATTTTCGAGCCGACCCGACGTGCGAGCTCTACGACTGTCCCCGGACGACGCCGATGCAGTGTTCGCAGCCCTAGAAAAGCGAGGATTCTTACAAAAAAGGGATGGAGAAATGTTATGTTTCGCAGGCACTTCCATCCAAAAGTATCGGATTGAGTATTCAAGTATTGGAGAGTTTCGGAAGTTTTCTGAGATTCCGTTCTATTATTTTCTACCCGCTTCATGGATTTACTATCTTGAGAAGTATTGGGCTTGGTTTGTGGTATGTATTGCATTGGTTGTTACCTCATTCTTTCAAGGGTTTGTTGGAAAATTGGGAGAGTGGGTTGGAACAAAAATCACTGGCAATTAGCACCGAACCAAGCGGTACACCGAACAGCCGCCCCGCGCTTGAGTTTTCGACACACTCGGATTTTCGGACGCTGGATTCGCTGCCAGCGCGCGGTTCCGGGCGGCTGTCGGTGACCTCCACGTTCGGCAAAACGCAAAAAAAACGATTATCATGAAAATCACCACTGAGTTGAGTGTCGTGCTTCTTTTGGCCATTCTGGCAGGCGGATGCGCGGGATTAGGGCCTGAGCCAGACCCCTTGGCTAACGAAAAACGTTTTTGGAACAGAACGAGTACCGCCGAAGCAGCGTACGGCACCAATGAAATTTTTGACGTTAGACTCGTCCCGAACCGGGCCGGCATCTCGTCGCTTTTTCACGACTATGATTCTTTTACCCTGGTCATCAAGAATAAGACCACTGAAGAAATTGAGATCGACTGGAATCGATCATTCTTTCTTGAGAACGGACAAACGAGCGAAGGATTCATGTTCGAAGGCCAGCGATTCCTGGACCGCGACAAACCACGACAACCAGATATTGTGTTGCCCACAGCACCGTTCACAAAAGTCGTCTTTCCCGTTGCGCGTGTTCAGGGCAGGATACTCCACCCGATTCTGGCCGAACAATCCGACTCTGGGGATTACGGGGTGTATCTCACCGTTAAGGCTGGCGAGAAAGTTCTGAAGCAGACAGTCACGACGAGATTTCAAGCGAATCATTGATCAAGGATGGCATTTAGCTCGTGACCCATCGCTCCCTCCACCTGAAGCTTCCAGCTACGGCACCATATGCCGGAGGATACGACTTGGAATCATTTGTTGGCACGCATGTGCGAGTGTTGGCGCCCAAGCTCCAGCTTTTCTGGTTCTCCCGTTACGGATCACCGGGCAGCAGGGAGATCAAGTTCCGCTTTGCGATTGAGGATTACGAGACGGTTCGATCTGAGATCGAAGTCATCGAGAAAGCGTTTGCACACGGAAGTGAGGGATGCGGGATTTACGACTACGTCAGTGATCTTGGTGGAGGCCGCTTCGTTGCGCCGGATCGGAAGTCGGCGCATCAGACACAGCGAGCGCTACTCGTTTATGAGTTTTTGACAGCGGGAGCACGACTCTTCATCGACTGCCTCGTGCAGGACGGAAGCGGATGGAAGCACGAAGAGGAGAAGGTATCATTCTACAATCGGATTACTCCTCTTGAGACATTCCACCACTTATTCTGCAATATGACTGACGTTCCGACTTGGGCTTCTGTGCTGCACTACGTCCATCAAGACGGGAGGTATATGGTTGTATCCGATCTTGAGAGTCGCGAGATCATCAAGGCCGATCCAAGCATCGTTCTGGTCGGGTTGCACCGGATTCGACATTGAAGAGGCCGAACCAAGCGCTCCAGGCAACGCCGGATAGCGCTGGTCTTGTCGCCTTAAGTCGTCGGCCCGGCGTGCCTGAGCTTGGTCGTTAGCAGTAATGGCACTCTGGCAATTCAAAATATGGTTCGTTCCGTCAGACTTCGTTGGCGTGCGCGATTCCCTCACGGAGCAAGAGTGCGAGGAGCAGGCTTGGACTGGCGCACTGAAAGTCCCAATTGGATTTCAAGAGCGACTTTCGACGATTCGTCCAAACATCAAGTCGTGGCACGAACAGTTGCTACAGTGGGGAAAACAAGACGGAGATTTGATTGAGGTCTGGCTTAAAGGAGAGACGGTAGAGTCCGTTTGCGCACGGATTGACTGTCGCAGTCTGGATGCGGAGTTCATTCGCCAAGTGTTCGACTTGGCTAGGGATTGGTCTGCACGGTTGGTTCACGACCGCTATCGCACGGTTCTGCCAGACGATCTGGAGGGGTTCATCCGGATGATTTGGGAGTCTCCGAACCTCAAGTTCATGGAGGCCCCGACAGAGTGGCTCCCGAAGCTCGCGAAAGAGGTGGCAGAGCGTGAAAAAAACTGCTAACAAACGGATTCACCGAATCCCGCGATTGCGCTGTTGTTTCAAATTTAGAGCTCGTGGCGCGGGATCGGTGATCCATGACGTTGTGCATCAATGAAGGATTCGCTGTTGTCAGTCCAGTAAAACTCAACATTCCAAGACAATGAAAGACACCACTAAAGATATGGTCGCTCTGGAACTGGTCGTCCTCGCGACGGTCATCGTGACTGCAATTGTTCTGCACTTCTTGCTCAGGACAGCTTTCGGGGTGTACTTCTCTATTGCAGCTTTAACATTTGGTCTCTATTTGCTCCGGTGGATTGGATGGGGATTCCAGCACTGTCGTTCTCAGCCACATCTTCATCTTGCCTTCGCCAAAATTCTATTTGTGACCGAGTTTGGGGTTGGACTGGGAGGGATCACACTTCTAGTTGCGGGTATTTTTTATGGTTCCATAATTCTGTCAGTTTTGGGACTGGCCGTCATAATCGGCACAGCGTCGCTCGATAACTGGCGTCGAAATTTCCTCACCAAGGAAGATGTTCATGAGGAGAGGATCGAAGGCGTCGCTCATTGAGTTATGATTCTTCGTCATACGCCAGCCGGATTGCACAACAAAACGCTCCAGGCAACGCCGGTCGGCGCTGGTCTTGTCGTCTTGAGTCGTCGGCCCGGCGTGCCTGAGCTTGATCGTTCGGCGACAAAGCGCTTACAACAAGTCACAAATCGGACGTCAAAGGTAATATGCAAGGGATTTTGCTTCTGCTTTATGGCTGTTTCGTCATCACCATCATCGGTTTCGCCATTTTTCTGTCGATTCGTTTTGTGAGGGCACAGGAGCGAATCGCTGAAGCGCTGGAAAGTATCGCTCGCAAATTACGAGACGACGGCGAGTCGTGAGAGATTTTGATAAGGATATGCCGCCGAACAAAACGCTCCACACGAACCGCCGCCCCGCTCCCGACTTCGGCCTGAGGCTCGGGTTTTGCGACGACACTCGACGTCATCACGCCTTCGTCCGGGCGGCGGTCGGTGAGCTTGTTCGTTAGCGTGTTTTGCGCCCACTCATTATGAGGAACAATCAAAAGTGTCCAAAGTGTGGTTCCACTGACATCGCTGCCGGTGTCGAGCTCACAGTGGGAGGAGCCCAGACCGTCCACCTGGAGACATATCGCAAGCAGTTGGGTGGGCTCGTTCAGCCGGTCGAGGCACACAGCAAGGCGACGGCTTACGTCTGTTCCCACTGTGGCTTCATCGAGATTTATGCCGACACGCCTTCACAGTTTCGGGGTGCGAATCGCTAACAAAATCGGTAGAGGCAACAGCCCACCCGCCGCGTGTCCAGCGCTCTCGGGACATCGGACGCTTTTCGCAGTATCACGGCGCGTTTACAGGCTGCGCCTCACCTCCACGTTAGGACCGTTTCGTTTTACGTGAGTGCGATTCTTGCCAATGTCATTTTTCCCGCGTTTGCCCCTCCGTATTTTTCTCCAATCATCATGCCCGCAGCGGGATTGGCGGCGTTAGGGAGCGAGTGGTTCTGCTACCGCGAGTTTTCTAAAAACTCGAATCGTCCGGGTCTGGGTGAAATAATGCTTGCAAACGCCGTTTCGTGGCTGGTTGGAGTGTTCCTCATTGCGTTGCTACCGGACGGTATCATTCACAGGCCCGCGGGTGACGGCGGAACGGTTATCCCTTCAAAAGGACCCCATTTTGCAGAATTGGTTGTTGCGGCATTCGGAGCCGCGTGGTTACTCAGCATTATTATTGAGTTCGGCGTCCTGAGCTGGACCACCCGACGAAATCGGATCAGAGGTTTACTTTCCGCTTCAGCTATCGCCAACACGACGAGCTACGTATTGCTTGCTTTATGTTGGTTCCGTTTTGGCTTTTGACTCATCGCATGAACCCTAACAAAATCACTACAGCGAACGCCGGGATTGCGCTCTCGTTTCATATCGGGCATCGTTGGCCCGGCGTCGCTGAGTTCTGTCGTTGATATGGCTTTAAAAATGTCAAGAGGGCAGAGCGATTTTCTTTCCAGTTTTTC
>JAQBVM010000058.1 GCA_027623095.1 Verrucomicrobiota bacterium | reverse complement strand
GGTTCCGGCGAGTCCAGCCGATCGAGCCGAGAGAATCAGTGCGCCAAGAATAAAAAGGGAAAGGAGAATCACCGGTTCAACCATTGGAAGGCCAATGCCGACAGTTCCGAGTGCGGCCCCAAGGCTCATTATCGAGACGAACACGGCTGGAAGGAGCCAAAGCGCCCGGCTTCCGAGCTGCGCTCCAAGAAGGCCCGCACCGATGATCGCTGCCAAATGATCAAATCCCAATAGCGGATGGGCGATCCCGGCAAACACGGAATGACCGGAACCAGGCACGACATGCGCCTGAACCGCCACAGGCATCATCAATAGAGCCCCAAACAGCAATCCTGTTATTGAAACTTGCGAATGCGTCAGTCGAGTCGTTGTCATATTGGACAATTGTTCGCTTTTGGCGTCCGATGTCAAGACTCGGCAATCCCCGAAGATTGTGCCTAAACGGGACAAGACTCGCGAGACTATGGAACCTGAGTTCACTGGGCCTCAGCGAACCAATTCAAAAGCGAATCCTTTTAAATACTCAGTTTCCGGAATGGACGGGATGATCGGGTGATCCAGAGATTGGGAATAGGTTGCAATTCTCCGCAGTACACGTCTGGCATCCACCGCAGCGTCCCGCACGACGTCCTGAAACATGGTTGCACTGATGTGGTGCGAGCAACAGAACGTTGCCAGGACGCCACCCTTCCTCAACAACTTCAAAGCGCGGAGGTGAATCTCTTTATAACCGCGGAGGGCGTCCGGAACCGAGGCGCGATTCCGTGTGAACGAGGGAGGATCAAGGACAATCAGATCAAACCGCGGAACGACCTTTTCATGGGGACGCACAACCGTTTCCGCCTTCAGCCAATCGAATACATTGGCGGCCTCAAACGAACAACGCGCCTCAAGCCCGTTTTCCTTCGCGTTTCGCCGGGCCGCCTCTACAACTTCGGCAGCCTGGTCGATCCCCATTACCTGCTCCGCTCCCGCTCGCGCGGCATGAAGCGCGAATCCTCCCAGAAACGTGAAACAATCCAAGACGCGTGCGCCCTTCGCAAAATCGGCGACCAAACGCTGATTCAGTTGCTGATCCAGGTAAAGCCCTGTCTTATGCCCCCCCGCAATATCGACCGACATTTTCAAGCCGTTCATTTCTATCGGAAAGCGGCTCATTTCCGCATCGGGAAAATCTCCATCCAGCACGCCCTTGGCTTCGTCGAGCCCATCGAATTTCCGCGACGCAATGTCGTTCCGTTCGATCACCGCTCGCGGCGAAAGTGCCTCCTTCAACACCTCAACGATCATTCCTTTTCGTTGATCCATGCCCAGTGAAGATGTCTGGAGCACGAGCACGTCTTCGTACTTGTCCACGATAAGACCGCTCAAGAAATCTCCCTCGGCGTTCACAACTCGATAGGAAGTGAGACCAGGCAAATGGCGTCTTCTCAATTCCAGAGCCTCGTGAATTCGATGCTCAAAAAAAGCCCTATCGATCTCAACCCGTTCTGAGTCGAGCATGCGGACGTGAATCTTCGACTTCGAATTGTAGAATCCAACTCCCAGAAACCGATGCCGATGATCTTTTACCTGAACGACGGCGCCATCGGCTGCGGGCTGCGCCAAGCGAAGAATGGAACCCTTGTAAACCCAAGGATGCCCTCCCACAACACGATCCGCCTCACCGGGGCGCAGGATGACCGTTGGTATTTGTAACTCATTAATGGCCATATTTTTATATCCGCCTCACCGCTTCATCGGAATCCTGAAGACGCGCAATCAAGTCAGAAAACACTGCTATTGCCAACTTCTTTCCGTGTGCTTCAAGGAAACCAGGCGCGCCATTTCGAACGAACTGAACACTGAGCCTAATCTGAACTTAGAGCCGTGATCAGTAGATCGAGCTGCCGCCGACTGTGTTCGCTGCTTAATGCAAACCGAAAGTTCCCGAGCGGCGGTCCGCCTGGATATTTGATTAAAGAGGGATAAACTTCGCGCGAAAGCAGGCGCCTTTTCAATCTTGTTGCCTGCGACTGGGTTTCGGGAGCAAACGAAATAATCGGGCTCGGAGTGTCCGCGACAGGGAAACCCCGCCCTCGCAGTTTCGACTTCACATAATCTACATTCCAAACCAATCGCTGTCGCAAGGATTGATCGCTCCTAAAAACTCGCAGTGATTCGAGCGCAGCGCTCGCGAGTGGCAGCGGCATCGGTGTATTCCCTGAAAACCATCGACTTCGAATCGCTGCGTCCCGCGCAAGATTTTCGCGTCCCAGAACAGCGCCTCCATACACCCCAAAAGCCTTGCTCAGCGTAATACATTGAACAAACCGGGTCCGTGGCATTTCGCAGTGTTCGATGGAACCGCAGCCATTCTTCCCCAAAACACCGGCGGCATGAGCATCATCGACAAGAATCATTCCCCGTGCCGGCAACACGTCGAGAAAACGTTTCAAGGGAGGAATACTGCCATTCTGGGAAAACATTCCGTCCGTCAACAGCAACGGTGCAGACGCTGGTCCAAGTTTTTTGACAAGGCGGTCCACGTGATCAGAATCCTGATGGCGAAATCGAATAATTGGACCATTGAAATAGCGCGCAGCGTCCTGAACGCTGGCATGGGCCTTTTCATCGATCAACAGGTGCGACGCGTTCCGCGCAAAAATCTCTGTTGCGACGAGATTGGCGGCGTATCCGCATGAAACGAGAATCGCGCTTTGAACACCGAAAAATTCAGCCAACTCACGCTCAAGTGTTTCGTAAAGCCGGTGATTGCCGGTCGTCAACCTGGATGCCGAGACATTCAACCCGAATTCACGCGCTCCTTTCCTCATTGCCTCCATGACAGCCGGATGCTGCGAAAGCCGGAAGTAGTCGCACCCGCCGAAATAGGACAGTCTTCTCCCACGATGCAGGACGTAGGTCCGATCGATTTGTTGAAGATGTGGCCCGAGGCGGTGCATGGCGCAATCGGATATACGGTATCGGACGCGGCGAGGCACGGAAATTTCCAGGGCTGCTGATCCGAATGATTTGCAAACGAGTCTTGAGAAACAGTGGCAGGATGGTTTAGGAAATGGCGCGATGACAAAACTGAATCTCCTAGCCTCCGCCGCTCTTTTGGTGACGTTTGCCAACCGGATGAACGCGCCAGCCGCCGAGTTTGAATACCCCGCAACCGAACGAATCGATCATTACGATGTCCACCACGGGGTTTCGGTTCCAGACCCATACCGCTGGCTTGAAGAGGATGTCCGAGAATCGGCGCGCGTTCGAAACTGGGTCGAGGCTCAAAACAAACTTACGTACGGTTTCCTTGGTTCGCTTCCAAATCGCGACACAATCAAGAAGCGGCTCTCCGAATTGTGGGACTACGAAAAGTTCCAAGCTCCCTTCAAAGCCGGAGGCCGGTATTACATCCAGAAGAACGACGGATTACAAAATCACTTCGTCGTTTATCAAATGGATTCTATCGATGGCGAACGCAAAGTTCTGTTCGACCCCAACAAATGGTCGAACGACGGGACCACCGCGCTGGGAAGCACAGTATTTAGCGATGACGGGCGCTACGTCGCATATTCCATCCAAGAGGCGGGTTCCGATTGGCGCACATGGAAGATCCGCGAGATTGAATCCGGAGAAGACCTTTTGGATCGGCTCGATTATCTCAAGTTCACATCCGTGGCGTGGGACAGCGATTCGAAGGGGCTCTTCTACGCGAAGTATCCAAATCCGGATCCATCGCAAAAGTTTCAGAGCCTGAACAAGGAGATGAAAGTGATGTACCACCGTGTCGGCACGCGGCAGGATCAAGACGTGGTTGTTTTTTATCGCCCGGATCATCCGGAGTGGGGTTATCAAGTGCAAGTCTCGGATGACGGACGTTATCTAATTCTAACCGTTTGGGTCGGCACAGATGACAAGTACCGGGTCATGTACAAGGACCTTGCGCATCCCCACGCAATGCCTGTCGAACTCATCGGTGAATTCGAGAACGATTACACGTTCATTGATAACGAAGGGCCGATGTTCTTCTTTAGAACGGACCGCGACGCCCCCAAAGGTCGTATCATCGCCATCGATATCCGCAAACCGGATCACACCCAATGGATCGAGATTGTCGGAGAATCGGATGAACCGCTTCAGGGCGCCGATGTCATCCAGAATCTCCTGATTTGCTCCTATTTGAAAGACGTCACCACGCGCGTCAAACTGTTCACCTTGAAAGGGCAATATCTGCGTGACATGAAGCTGCCCGGGCTCGGAACGGCGCGGGGTTTCGACGGCAAGCGAACCGATTCGGAGACATTCTATTTGTTCGATTCGTATGCAACTCCACCGTCTGTGTATCATTACGATTTCATCACTGATAAATCGAAACTGATCGAGCGAGCGCAAGTCGATTTTAATCCGGACGACTATCGCACCGAGCAAGTATTTTACCCCTCCAAAGACGGGACCAAGATCCCGATGTTTATCACATACAAGAAAACTGTTCGGCGCGACGGCAATACCGCGACCCTCCTCTACGGATACGGCGGTTTCAACATTTCTATTCTCCCGTCGTTTTCAGTATCGAGACTCGGATGGATGGAACTCGGCGGCATCTACGCCGTCGCCAACTTGCGCGGCGGCAGCGAATACGGACAGGCATGGCATGAAGCCGGGAAGAAACAAAACAAGCAGAACGTCTTCGACGATTTCATCGCCGCGGCGGAGTATCTGGTCAAAAACAATTACACCAGCCCGAAGAAACTAGGAATCCTCGGAAGGTCGAACGGCGGACTGCTTGTCGGCGCTTGCATGACGCAGAGACCCGACTTGTTTGGAGCGGCGGTGCCACAGGTCGGCGTCATGGATATGCTGCGATTCGACGAATTCACGGCCGGACGTTTCTGGGTGGACGATTACGGATCGGCGAAAGACTCGAAGGAAATGTTTGAAGCCCTTCGCCGTTATTCGCCATACCAAAATCTGAGATCGGAGGTTCGCTACCCTGCGACGCTAGTGACGACAGCCGACACCGATGACCGCGTCGTGCCGGGACATTCATTCAAATTCGCCGCGGAACTGCAGCATGCCCAGGCGGGTCCTAACCCTGTCCTAATCCGGATTGACACAGGAGCCGGTCACGGTTCTGGCAAACCAACCTCTAAATTGATCGAGGAAGAGGCTGATATTTACGCGTTTTTAGCCAGCGCTCTCAAAATGGATTTCTGATTCGCGCTGACTCAACCCATTCCAATCACCGATTGATTCTGAGCGGAAAATCCAACACGGACTACGTGATCGAAGCGTCCGCGAATTCACGGGAATTGCCGTTGATCTCGGCCTGGGTGGCCCGATCGCGGACAGATCGGTACTCTCTGCCGAATAAACGGATCCGTTCGATAATTGATTAACAGGCAAAAAAGCCGGATTCCTCTTCGGGAATCCGGCTTTTGAATGACTGCAGAATTCTTCCAACCTCTGTCCGCATCGAAGACAGCGACTTACTTCGCTGTCCCTACGGTGCAGACCTGAAGTAGACGGTGCTCTGTCCGCTCAAGGTGGCGTTATCGCTGCCACCCGTAGCGCCGGGAACGGGCTTCCAGTTGGCTGGACTGCTGATATTGGTGGACCATTGCAAGATCCCGCTGAGATCGGTTTGCGGCCAACTTCACCAAAGGATTTCCATTTCCAAAATCGTTGAAACGACCAATCTTTCCAGCCGACAACCGTTCGCGGAGTGAAATCGGTAACGCGCGTCAGAGCGCGCACACTTGATCCAGCAGCGGCAGCATGTCGGGATCATCCAACGCCATCAGCTTGATATCGAGTCGATGGCCTTCCACAACGGCTCTGTTCAGCCATTTTCCCGCCTCCTCCAATCGCTCCAGTCTGCAGGCGCAACAGGCAAGATTGTAGGCGATCATCGGAATCTTGGGAAAGCGGTCCACGACGGCAGCCAGCATATCAAGCGCCTCCGCATGGCGATTCAATTCATTCAGACAACACGCCTGACACAACCAGCTTTGCGGATTCTCCGGCGCCACCGAGCACAACTGTTTGGAAAGGGTCAAGCCGCTTTCCCAATTGCCGCCTTGCGCGTCAAGTTCCCAACGAAGCGAAAGCACAGACGGATGCTCCTGCCCTTCGGGGCTCATCTTGGCGATCGCCTCGGCTGCTCCCGCGGGGTTGGCAGCCTTCTGACAATCTTGCGCAATTTGAATCCACGATACGTCGGAATCTGACAGCGGGTTCATAAGAAAACGGTGATGCTTGCCGAATCCGACTTAGACAGAGCCTGCAAACATCGGGAATTGCACAAACTTGCGCTTCTCACAGGCACACCGTACCGAGGTTGGATTCATGGGGTCAAGCTGCGATTCCTTAAATTGATACTGAAACAATCCTCCCGCTTTTTAAGTCGATCAGAAACCCGCTCCAGATTTTTTCACTCATTTATTTTTGCCGATCGTATCGAGCAAGCTACATTCCGATCGAAACAAAAGTGATGCTGTCTCGAAAACTCAAGTGCAAGCTCGTCAAATGGACCGGAATGGGTGTTTTGCTTGCAATAGCCGGATTGCTCGCGATGCCAGTCTGGTTCGGGTGGCTTCTTCGCCCTGTACTTTCAAGGTTCGATGTCGAGTACGCCAGTTACACTCGCATTGGGTACGGACGATTTGCCCTTGCGAATCTCGAATGCGATCTCGATGCAGCCCGCTTCAGTGCGGGCAGGATCGAAGTGCAGACTCCGCCGGCATGGCTTTGGAGAGTCTATTTAGGAGACCGCGGTGACTCGCGGACTTTCGTTTCAGTCGAAGGCTGGCGCCTCGAGCTTAAAGACAAGCCGAAAAGCAAAGAGACATCGTTCACTCCCCTGCCCTACGGCCGCCAAAAAGCCGAAAAAGGAGTGGCTCAACTGCAGAGATGGGTTCCAAACATTCTAATCGGCGACGGAATCATCGTGCTTGGCGACCTGGAAATCGCCGTAAAAAAACTGGTTTTTGAGAATTCCCAGTTATCACTCTCCACCGACGCGCCCGCGATTGCCAAGGGCGCCACAATGAGCCTGGATCTCCGAAATCCAAACACAAGGACACTGACTGCCGCCTTGCCCGCTCTGAACCTACAATCGTCAACGACCATCGAGGGCGGCGATTCGGATCTAGCGGCCAAGGGCGAGATCACGCTTGAGGGCAACCAAATTTCGTGGTCCGCAACATTTGGGCTCGATTCGTATATTCCCGTCCAAGCGGAGCTCGCATGCGCGGACATCGAGGTCCCAGAAAGGTTTCTGAAAAAGACGACGCTCGCCAAGGCCACTGGCAACCTGACAGCAGTTTGGAAACACGATCAATTGGATCTGAAACTGAAAGCCAAAGCAGACGCGCAAGGCTCTTCCGGAATCGTTCACGAATCCTTGCAGTGTGCCATCGTTGCCGCGCTTAACAACGACTCAATATCGGTAAGCCAATTTTTGCTGAGCACGCCGTGGCTTGAATTCGAGAGCTCAAATCGCGCGAGGTTTAACCTCAGTCGAAATCGACTCACCGATCCTGTCACAATCCGCGTCGCAGCCGATCTCCGAAACCAACAGTGGATCACCGCCACGGGCGCAGTTACGGGCGAAATCACCGTTTTACCCAGGGATGAAATGATTCCTGAAATTGCGCTCCAATTGAAAGCCGACAGTCTGGGCGCCGCGGGAATTAGGGACTGCTTCCTGCAAACACGGGCGAGACTCTTGTGGCCGCGGCTGGAAGTTGACAACCTGGAGATCCGGCTTCCGGGCGAAACAACGGCAATTCTGAACGCATCCGTTGATTTCGCAGACCGAATTATCCACAAAGGAACCGTGAAACTCGAAGGCGGTACTCCGCGCGGGTTCTTGCCCGAAACCGTTTTCTACGAAAAACTTCTTTTGTCCGCCACTCTTATTGGTCCGTTTGATGATTTTCTCCATTCAGGGAAACTGACCGTCCGAGCCCTGAGCAGTCGCCAACTCAACCCGATCGACATCGAAACGGATTGGAGCGGCAGATTTCTCAATGTTCACGAATTGAAAATCGCGCTAGCCGCGAAAGCGTCACAAATCACGGCGCGCGCTTCGCTCTCGAAAACAAATCGCCAATTCAACCTCCAATTGGATGCCCTCGACTTCCGCCGGGGTACGGAGCGGGTTTTTGGCTTGTCCGATACGGCGACAATTCGTTTGGAACAGAAAAGCGACGGCCTTGTTCAAGAGAACCGCTGGGAACTGCAAATCACACCGATACAACTGGACGGAGATAAGATTTCCCTCTCGCTCCGCGCGGATTCGGAGTATCCGAAGCAGGGAGCTTTTGCGGCCAAAGTGGTGGGACTTAGCGCATCTCCATTTGAAGATTTTTTACTCACAGTCCCTCCCAATGTTCGAATCGACGATCTGGATTTCAGCGGCGGCTGGACGAATGGACCCGTGGTGTTTCATCTCGAATCGGCGATCTCCGTACCAATCAATGAGAAACTTGGATTCTCCTCACGTCTCGACGCCAGCGGCGGCTCGAACGGAATTGACTTGAAATCGATCGAAGTGTTCAGCAACGACGGGGCGATCGCCGAAGGCCACGGGAATGTTCCCTTAACCATTAACCTTTATCGGCCTGAACCATTGCTATTTCTCGATCCGGACAAACCGCTCAGGATTCAGATTTCGACGAAAACAAACGAATCTTTTTGGTCGGGGATCGGAAAGCTGAGCCAGCTTTCCCTTCAACACCCAATGGTGAACCTAGAGATTGGTGGAACGATCAAAGCGCCGGATGCTCGCTTGAATATTTCCGTAGAGGCCGTGGCTCTTTCTCCAGCCGCCGCCGCCAGCGACATCCCACCGTTGAGAGACCTGCAAGCCGGCTTCGAGCTCGCTCCCCAGAACCTCCAGCTAAAAAATCTGTCGTTCTCGTTTCAAGAACAATCGGTCACGGCACACGCGGAAATGCCCATCGACCTCGACGCGAGCGAAATGGAAGAACGCCTGCAATGGCGAAAAGCAAAGGGTCGGATTCAAATTCACGAAGCGGAACTACGCAAAATCGCGATCGCGTTCCCAAATCAACTGAGCCCTCAAGGCAAAGTCAATCTGGATCTCGAAATCCTTCCGAATCTTCAACTGGATGGGGAGTTGCGGATTGATGGCGCTGCGACAAGACCACTTCCAACCGTCGGATCGATCCAAGAAATCCGCGGGCGGATACTTTTCCAAGGCCAGCGAATAGTGCTCGAATCGTTAATCGGTTCAATCGGTGGATCCGATGTTGAGGTGTCCGGCTTCATCGATCTCTCGGAAGACGAGCGGCGACAAGATGGACTGCCACTATTTGATCTTAAAATTCGAAGTGAAAACACACCGCTGGTCCGGAGGCCCGATCTCGTCCTGCGAAGTGATTTGGACCTTGCGGTGTCCAACGCCACAAATCCCCGTCCAGTTGTTTCCGGATCGGTTCGCCTCCGTGAAAGTTTTTTCTTGAGTGACGTCCAGGCCTTGCAGCCGGGAAAAGTGAAAACTCCAAGCCGGCGTCCGCCTTACTTCAGTGTCGAATCTCCACCGCTGAGCGAGTGGCTGCTTCAGTTGAAGGTGGAAGGAGATCGGTTTATGCGAATTCAATCCCCGGTCTTCGATGGCCGCGCATCCGCGGCTTTGACGCTGGAGAATACCCTGCGCGAGCCGATTGCGCTGGGCGAAGTCACCTTGAATGAAGGGTCGATTCAATTCCCGTTCGCCAAACTCCAGATTACACAGGGCTTCATTTCGCTCACCAGTGAGAACCCTTACGCGCCGCAGCTTCTGATTACCGCCAATTCTCCGGTCTTCGGATACGATGTAAAGATGTCTGTCAAAGGTTCCGCGAATGAGCCGGTGATCGAGCTTTCGTCAACGCCCAGCCTGAGTTCGGAGCAGATCATGCTCATGATGACCGCGGGCGAGCTTCCGAAACGGGAGATCACATTTACGAACCAGCAAAAGGCAACTCGAATGGGAATATTTCTCGGAAGGGGCCTGCTCTCCAAATTTGGCTCCGGCAGCGGCGCGGCGGATCGCTTGACGATTCGCTCAGGAGAACGCATCTCCAGTGACGGCAAGCAGACATACTCAGTCGAGTACCGGCTGACGGATCATTGGTCGCTTGTCGGAGAATACGATCGGTTCAGCGAATTCAATGCCGATCTAAAATGGAAACTCTACTCTCGATAGCGAGCGAATGGCATTCCAACCTTCTTCAAAAGTTTCCGCCAATCTGCCGCGCTGGCCAATCTCGATTCTGATCGCGGCGCTCCTGGCGCCGCCCGCGAATGCAGGATGGAATCCTTTTCGCTCCTCGGACAGTTCGGCCCCCAAAGCCAAAGCGCGAGTCAAGGGTTACGGACTCCTCGAAAACCTTGATTTAGAGAAAACCCTGCGCTTCCTGGTCGTCGGCGAAAAGGCGCCTGAGTTTTTTAGCGCAAATTTCATCGAAGACGCCGCACTCATTCTCCGTGCAAAAGTGATCGCGGACGGTTACTTGAACGCCAAGATCAGCGCTTCGCTCACGGTCGAAGACGGTTCATCAGAATCGTATCAATGGTCCGAGGTCGAAACACCAATCCTGCCTCGCCGTTTGAACGTTCGAATGGCGCGATTCGAGATTCAGAAAGGTCTGCTGTTTTATTACCAAGATCTCCATTTCGCTGGACTTGAGTCGCTCACCGAGGAGATTGCACGATCGCTTTTCATTGAAACGGGAGGTCTGCTTCCCCTGAAGCGAAGCCGGGGCTATACACCGGATCGTCTTGAATCGGGAATCAAGAACCTGATCGAGATTCTCAAGCGCGAAGGTTACGAAGACGCCTCCGCAACCGTTCATCGTCTCTTACGCGACGACCGCTCCGGAAAAGTCTCGGCAGTCATCCATGTCGTCGAGGGAAAGAGGTCAATCGTGCGCTCCGTTCGCATTGAGGGTGCGGAACGGGAATCGGACAAGCCGTCGGAACCTCAGATCGTTTCCCCCGGCGTTCCCTACTCGAGCTTGTGGCTGCAGGATTTCAGCCAAGAGCTAAGGCAAAAACATTACCGCAATGGTTTTCCAGACACCGCAGTCGAAATCATTCCGGCGCAGCGCGAGGATACCGGAGAATCGATTCAGATTGATCTAACGTCAACGGTCGTGACAGGGCCTCAAATCAAAGTCGGCTCCGTTACTTTCGGCGGACAAGACAAATCCAAGCCTTCCGTGCTTCGTGAGCGCGTATCACAGGTCGAGGGTGACTGGCTGGATCGAATCTCAGTCGAACAGAGCCGGCACCGGCTCGCGCGCCTGGGAATCTTCGATCTCGTGGATGTCACTTACGAAGAGCGCGATCCTCAAACCCGGGATATTCACTTTCAGGTTAAAGAAGGTAAAACCATCGATACGAGCCTCCTCTTTGGATATGGCAGTTATGAACTGCTGAGAGCAGGGCTTGAGCTCGAACAATTCAACGTTCTTGGACGCGCCCACCACGCTCGTCTCAGGGCCGTTCAATCGTTCAAATCGTCGTCGGCAGACTACACGTACACCATGCCGGAGCTACTCGGAAAAGACATCGACGTGTTTCTGAACGCATCGATACTTTCGAGGAAAGAGATATCATTCACGAGGCAGGAATTCGGAGGAGGAGCCGGAGCGCGCCGATATTTCCCCTCCATCGGGAGCGACGTCAGCACTCGTTACAACTACGAAATCCTGACGGCAGCCGACAACGATCTGGTTCTCGAAGAAACCGCCAGGAAGGCCGGCGTTGCATCACTCATTACCGACATCCGGCACGATCGGAGGGATAATCCACTCACTCCGCGGACGGGTTACAAACTCTTTGCAAACATGGAAGTCGCCGCGAAATACCTGGGCAGTGAAGTCAACTACGAGAGATTCGAATTGAACACATCTTACCACAAGCCGATCGGCCGGAGCCGTTGGGTTCATATGGGATTGAGTCATGGTTTCCTGTTCACACTGTCCGGCGAGGCACAGGATTTGCCGTTCAATCGCCGCTTCTTCCCCGGGGGTGAGAATTCGATGCGCGGATTTCAGCAGGGAGAAGCCGCGCCCCGGGATGCCGAGGGACGGGTGGTGGGCGCGGAAACGTATCTCGGCGGGAATTTGGAAATTGAACAGGGACTCACGCCGCAATGGTCGATGGTCGGCTTTGTGGACGTGTTGGGATTCGCCAAAAGCATCGAGGATTACCCTTTCGACGAAACGCGGATAGCGGTTGGCGCCGGCGTCCGTTGGAACACATTTATCGGACCGGTTCGGCTCGAGTACGGAAGAAACCTGAACCCGGGCGCCTACGATCCTTCAGGAACGATCCATTTCTCCATTGGATTTCCGTTCTGAAGCCTTTCCTATTCCTTCCCCACTGGCAGGTTCTCGTTCAATTCGGTGAACCAGTTAAAAACGATGTTGACGTTGGTTGGACCATCGGGCGTCTGTGAATCGACTGCATTGCCACGCTCGTCAACCAAAAACAAAAACCGCTTTTCATCGGAAGCCATATCCCTTTCATTTCCAGTTGCGCCGGCGCATCGTCCTCCAGGTTGCGCCGGTACTTGATTGTGACCGCGCCCGGGTTCGGCGAGTGGTCAGCGGCGCGAGTCTTGGGCCTCGACGCCAGGCAATTCCAACTCCTCCACGCCAAAGTTCTCGGCGGATGGCCGTTTCGTGGCCTTTTCCTCGCGTGCCGCCAACCTGGTACCGGACGACACCAACAGCACCGACGACGTCTTCGTCCATGACCGGGTCACGAAGACCACCGAGCGCGTGTCTGTGAGCAACGCCGGGGTGCAAGGCAATTTCCCGTCGCTGAATCCGTCCATCACGGCCAATGGCCGTTGGTGCTCGGTTCCAATGCAAACCTTGCGAGCCTTGTTCCCAACGCGAGGACCCTGAGCCCGGCATTCGCCCCTGCCACCACGGCCTACGCCCTCAGCGTGCCTGCGGCAACCGCAACCCCGCGGATGACAGCGACCTCGGCGGATGCCAGATCGATCGTGGCCGTCAACGGCCTGACCGTGCCCTTCGGCGGCTCCAGCGCCGAGCTCCCCCTCAACGCCGACGCCACCACCGTGCGGGTGGCGGTCGTTCCCCAAAACGGCACCACGGAGAAGATCTGCGAAGTCACCGTAACCCGGTCCGAATCCTCGGCCACGATCTCGATCAGCGAGACCAATGGGATTGTCATCCTCGTCTTCACCGGCACGCTTGAGTCGGCGCTCGCCGTTGACGGCCCATTCGCCCCGATCTCCGGCGCCACCAGCCCGTATGCCATCGTCGCGGACCTCGACGCCAAGTTCTACCGCGCCCGCTGACCGCGCGGATATCGTCTCCGAAAGACTTGGGGAGCCCGCAAGCGCTCCACAAGTCTGGAGTTTGGACACTCACAAGCGTGGGTCAACCGGTTCACTCTCCAATGCGAGCACTCCAAATACGGCTTCATGCACGCGGCGCAATGGTTCTTTCCGAACGAACCTTTCGAGCGATTCGATGCCGAGAGCGAATTCGCGGAGAGCCAGTGAGCGTTTTGTAGAAAGGCCACGCGCACGCAGGCGTTCGAGATTCTCTGCTGCGGTGTATTCCGGGCCATAAATGATGCGAAGATATTCGCGGCCACGACATTTAACACCGGGTTGAACAATTCCCCGCCGGCTTTTGGCGATAAAGTCCAAGGGTTTCACGACCATTTCGAGACAGAACCAATCGGTTTTGAATTCATCCCAAAATCCGGCGGTAGTTGCGGCGGTGCGGACGTGCTCAAGGAATTCCGCTTCCAAAATCGCATTATCAAAAAACCTCCGACCGGTGCGCGTATAACAAATGCCGATGCCTTCACCGGTCACGCCAAAAGTCTTTCGTGCGGCATCTTCGTCACGGCAGATGACAACCACGGCGCGCGAACCCATGTGCTTTTCCTCGCACACAACGCGCGGCACGCCAGCATGACGAAAGTAAGCAAACGCTTCCGCCGGATGTTCCAGCAATCCGGGAGCTTGACTCGTCTCGCACGGCGACATTGTGGGCGGCAGATAAATCAGCCACTTGGAATTCGCGGCGAAACGGCTCATCACTTCCAGCGCGGCAATGGAGTTCTCCTCGCGAATGGTCACGTTGCCATGCAGGCGCGTGCTGACGATGCGTTTGCCCGTCACGCCGGCGAGGTCGAGCAAGTCGTCATTCTGCTGCAGTGCCCTCAATTTCGTAGCATCCGACGTGAGAAGGCTCTGACTTCCTTCTCCTAACACTTGCGAAGTAAGCCTCGTCACCTCGGCTGCTACGAGAAATGGTTTTGCCGGCGTCGCGTAAACCTGTCGCGCTGGAACTGAAATCAGTTTCTTTTCAGGATAACGCAGCGCTCTGAGCTTCCCGCCAAAGACGCAGCCAGTATCAATGTTGATGGTGCGATTCAGCCACTCCGGTTCGGGCACAGGCGTGTGTCCATACACAACGTTCGCCCCGCCTCGATACTCGGCGGCCCAATTGTAGCGCACCGGCAATCCGAACTCGTCCGTCTCGCCAGTCGTTTCCCCGAACAACGCAAACTCACGCACCGCGCCCGAACCGCGACCCTGCATCGTCTCTTTCATGCCCGCGTGAGCGACAACGAGTTTTCCATCGTCGAGAAGGTAATGACTCACAAGTTTGTGAATGAAATCTGCGGCAATCCTGCTAGAGCTGCGATAGTGCTGTTCGTATGCCGCAAACTGGGCGAGTGAATCAGCCAGGCCGTGGGTAATCTGCACATCCTTGCCCCAGATTTTCCGCATGAACTTCATGTCATGATTTCCCGGCACACACAACGCACTGCCGAAGTTCACGCTATCCAAAACCAACCGAACCACCTCGGGAATCTTCGGCCCGCGATCCACGAGGTCGCCAACAAAGACCATCTTCCTGCCTGCTGGATGATGCCATGCGCCAGCGCTCTTTCCCGTTTCGTAGCCGAGCTTGGTCAGCAACTCCACCAGTTCATCAAAACACCCGTGAACATCGCCAATGATGTCGAACGGCCCGTGCTCCTGCTTCAAATTATTCCACAACGGCTGCCGCTCAATCACAGCGGCTTCGATGTCCTCCAACGATTTGAGCACATGGACGTGGCGGAATCCCTCGCGTTCCAATCCGCGCAACGAGCGATGCAACTGCTGCGATTGCTGGCGGATGACGTGCGGGCCGAAATCCCGGTCGGGCCGCGACTTGTTCCGGTCGTGCGCCATGCGCTCCGGCAAATCCAGCACGATGGCAACCGGCAGGCAATGGAACTCACGGGCGATTTCAACGAGCGGCTTGCGCGATTCCGGCTGCACGTTCGTGGCATCAACCACCGTCAGCTTGCCCGCCGCGAGTCGCTTGCGAGCGATGAAGTGCAGCAGTTCAAAAGCATCCTTTGTCGCCGCCTGACTGTTCTCGTCGTCCGACACCAACCCGCGACAATAATCGGAAGACAAAATCTCCGTCGGCTTGAAATGCTTTCGCGCGAACGTGCTCTTGCCCGAACCGGACACGCCGATGAGCACAACGAAGGAAAGTTCGGGGATGCTGAATTTCACAGGAAGAGTTAGTTGCGCTCCACTTTTTTTCGCCGAGTTGGATTCCATTGGCCAACTCTTGCGAGCCGGCCGTTGATATCAACGCCAACCGTTGAGACCAAACGGCAATGCTCGCAGCGGAACGGCCAGTGATGAAATAAAGCATCCGGCGGTTGCGAGCAGCCCCAAGCTTTGCCACACCCTGGACAGGGGCGGTTGTCATCTCCTTGTTTCCGCGCGGAGTAGCGCATCAAGAAATAATACGTCGGGACGCTCGTAGCTTTTTCAATTGTCGCGCAGAGTTCACGGCCACCAGAAGACAACTCACTGTTTGGATCATCCAGTTCCTTGTATGCAGGCATTACAAGAGAACCTGAATTGAGCCACAAGCGATCGTGAAGCACATACTCGGCCTGCCAGCGGATGAGATCATTCTTCTGTTGGAAATCCAAAGGCAGCAGAAACACTGGAACGGCCTCGCCGGTGTCGCCACGGCAAAGCGGAGATTTCCAATCGAAGGCATGAGTGAAAAGGTGAAGGGTGGGAGCTGTTTCTTTGGGGAACATCGTCATCACGGATTTTCCAGACAGGCTTCCGGCCAAACGCCCTCTTAACTTTTCGTAGTTTGGGTTTGGCCCAATGCGAATGGTAGCGCAATTTGTCCGCGCCCAAGCCCGACATGAGAGTTTGGCAGGTCAGCTTGCCCCGAATCCACGTGAGGAAATACTCGCCGCATAGCTGTCCAGCGTGAAAGAGCGATGCGATGTAGTTTTCAGCGAGATCCTCCAACTCCGACTTTTGAATGGAGCGGCTGCGTCCAAAGTTGATTTCTATGAAGATCATTTTCTTTCAAAGATTCCGATTTGTGTCGGCGAACCAACCACTGCATCTTCCGGTCCGACCGGCAGGAAGCGGTCGTTGTAGCCGAAGCGTGCGGCGACGCGGTTGGCCCATTCCTGAAATTCCGCCCGTGTCCATTCGAAGCGATGGTCGCGGTGGCGGAACTTGCCAGCGGGCAGCGTTTCCCATTTCACGTTGTATTCTCGGTTGGGCGTCGTGATGACGATGTGTTTCGGTTTGAGGCACTCGAACAACACCCGTTCAAATGCGGCCAGGCGCGCGGCGTCGAGGTGTTCGATGACTTCCACCACGGCGGCGGCATCGAAGCCAGCGAACCGTTGGTCACGGTAAATGAGCGAGCCGTGCAGGAAGCGCAAGCGCGCCTTCTGAACAGGTGGGAGGCGGTCGTAGTGCAACCGGTCATGAGCGATTGCAAGAGCGCGATGCGACACGTCCATACCGACGATTTCGCTGAACTGCTTTTCCTTCAGCAAAGCCTGGAGCAACCGCCCTTCGCCACAGCCCAAGTCCAGGACGCGCGTCGCGCCGGTGCTTTTCAACGCGGCCAACACCGAGCCAATACGTTGTTCGTTGAGGCTGATGCTGCGCTCAATGGTTTCTTCTTCCGCCGCGTGGACTTCGGCAACGGCAGCCGCCCATTCAACTCAACTTGGAAATATGGGCTTTCTCCCCAGTCAGAAAACTTTTCATCAAGAGGCAGCCGGCGGGCGGATACGGTGTAGCCAAGCGGCTCAAACATCTTTCGCAAAAACTCCTCACCGCCACGACACGGCAGCGCGGAAAACATCACACGCAGCGGAATCGGTGTGTCCACAAGTTCCGGTCGCCCCTTGCTTTTGCCGGAAAGCGCACTGCCACGGACTTCGGCGACGGCCACGCTCTAGAAAGACGAAGCCGCGTAAGGACGGTCGTTGACGTATTGTTCCAACGCGCCACCTTCGCCGGATGGCCCGCGCCTATTTCTCACCAGTCCAACCGGATCAACCTCCACAAGCAACGCAACCGGGCATCGTTCCGGCGTGGTTTCGGGATAAAAGACATGGGCTTTGCCGAACGAAAGGCTGAATGACTGCGGACGCGCCGGATTCTTGCGGAGCAAGAACCCAAGGTCGGTCGCCGCCTCATGCGTGGAGGTCAATGTCATCAGCATGCCGGAAAGCTACCGATTCACGCCGCGCTTTACCATTCGGATAAACGATTCCGATAAACGAAACCCGGCTGATCAGGTCTCAATGACTTCGACCAGTCCTGTGTGGCATCCTCCGCGAGCAACTCCTTGGCGCGGCTGCTGGGAATGATGTCGGCATCGGGCTGAACCTTGAAGACCGGCAGCCCGCTCTTCGTCGCGCTTTGCGCGGAAGCGCGCATTCCCCGGCGGGCGAGTTGCGAGAGGACCTGGCCCAGTTTCTTGCCCGAAGCCTCGGCCTGGGCCTTCGCCGCCTTAAAAACATCGTCGTCCAACGTTACGGTGGTTCTCATACGCTGATACAGTGATGCATTGATGTCTAACAATCAAGCCTTCCGCCGGCTTGAAATGCTCCCGCGCAAACGTGCGCTTGCTTGAACCGGACACGCCGATCAACACGACGAAGGAGAGTTCTGGGAAACCAAGCAATGTCTCAACTGATAGAATTCTTTCGCCCCTTCAGGGCTCTGATTCTTTTTTGTTCGTTGCCCCAGGGCGGCGCTCGTTTCACTTCGCTTGCTCTGGGCTATTTTTACGTGGCGGCAAGGTTCTTGCTGGGCATCCTGTGAGAGAATCACCGGAGGCTTGGATGGCTAGCGGGACCGGCTGGCTAAATACTCTCAAATGGGCGCCTGTTTCGCCAAGTGGCGCGCGGTGATTGCAATCGGTGCGGGAATGCCATGAATCTTCGATTCAATGCGCGACTGCCTTGGGCACTGGCGTTTTTGCTTGCCCGCGCCATCCAGCAAACCAGCTCTGGAGATTTGGCGAGGCGAGGAGGCCAAGGTGTTGGCGGCAGCGAGCCCTGCTGCATCGTGCAAAGTGCAATAGTGCAATAGTGCGGCGCGCCGTGGCTAATAAAGTGCCGCGCTGGAAACAGCGGGGTTTGGTAACAACTAAAATCATGAAAATTCAAATCAATACCGATAATAACATCAAAGGCCGCGATGCGATGGCTGAGCAGACCAAAGCCACGGTGGAGAGTACCCTGGGTCATCTAGCAGACCATATTACCCGTGTCGAAGTCCACCTTAGCGACGAGAACAGCACGAAAACCGGGAGTCACGACAAGCGCTGTATGATGGAAGCGCGCCTGGAGGGCCACCAACCGATTGCGGCCACGCATGAGGCGGAGACCATTGATGAGGCCATTGACGGTGCGGTCGGGAAATTAAAGCGTTCCTTGGATCATACCCTTGGGCGGTTGAGTGATCGTTAGCGCAGGAATCCGTAAGCGCCAAATTCGCCCGCGTCATGAGGGAGCCGGAATCAACAAAAACGCAAGGTCCCGCGCGCACGCGAGGCATGCGCCAGATCCGGGCCGAAGATTCGCACCTTGATCGCCAGGTGCTGCTGCCGGCCGAACGATTTATCTATTATGAAATGGTCTCTCAAACTCGGCAAACTACTCGGCATTGACGTTTATCTTCACTTCACGTTTCTGCTGCTGCTCGCGTTTCTAGGCTTCGTTTACTGGAGCGCCAATCAGAACGTTGAGGCCGCGCTGCGGGGCGTCGCCTTCATCGTCGCTTTGTTTGGCTGTGTGGTTCTCCATGAGTTGGGACACGCCTTAATGGCGCGCCGCTATGGCATCCAGACGCGCGACATCACGTTGTTGCCCATCGGAGGCATAGCCCGGCTGGAGAAGATGCCGGAGAAACCGATGCAGGAATTCTCGGTCGCGCTGGCCGAACCGGCGGTGAACGTGGTCATCGCGGTAGTCCTGTTCGTTGGGCTTGCGGTGACTGGCGGCTTCACTCCAGTCGAGGAAATCAGCATGACGGGCGGTTCCTTCTGGCAGCGGTTGATGGTGCTGAACATTTTTCTCACCGCCTTCAACCTGCTCCCGGCCTTCCCGATGGATGGCGGCCGCGTCCTGCGCGCTCTGCTTTCCACGCGTTTGGGCCGCCGCCGCGCTACGGCCATTGCCGCCAATGTCGGTCAGGGGATGGCCATCCTGTTCGGCATAGTCGGGTTCTTCTACAGCCCGTTCCTCATTTTCATCGCCATCTTTGTCTTTCTCGGCGCGCAGGCGGAGGCAGGCGCGGTGGAAATGCAGTCGGCACTCGAAGGTTTTCGCGTGCGCGACGCCATGATGACGCGGTTCCGAACCCTCTCGAGACAGGATCCGCTGACCAAGGCTGTGCAAGAGTTGCTTGCCGGCTCCCAACAGGATTTCCCGGTGATCGAAAACGATCAACCCGTGGGCATCCTCCGCCGCAACGATCTGGTGAAAGCGCTTTCGGAAGGTCGGCGCGAGGCGGTCGTGACCGAGGCCATGTGCCGCGATTGCGAGACGGTGGACGAAGCGGCCCCGTTGAAAGGCGCAGTCGAGGCAATGCACGCTCGGCAATGCGCCACGATGCCAGTTGTGGCTGGCGGGCGCATGGTCGGATTGCTGACCCTCGAAAACATCAGCGAGATGATCATGGTCAATACCGCCATGAAAAACGAACACGCCGTCCGCAGCTGATTTCTAAACTAAAAACATAACTAAACACCAGTCCCCAGTTATCATGAACAATACACTCCTCATTGTCGCCGACCTCGGCTTGCTCCGGGCCTATCGCAAAACGCCAAACGTTGCCGACCGACAACCGCATCTGGAACTGATCGAAGAATTGAAGCTGGAGAGCGCGCACCAAAAGCTGTCCGACCAATTGACCGATCGGGCGGGCCGCTTTCCCCGAGGCGGTGGGGCCGCGAACATCTCCGGTGATCTCTCGGCGGGCGAAAGCCTCAACTCGGAAGCCGAACAAAACCGCCGGCTGATCGGACAACTGGCCGGGAGAATCAACGCGCTGTTGGCGGACGACAACGTGACCCGTTGCTCCATTGCGATCAGCGGCGCGATTCACAATCAACTGCTCGAAGCCATTGACCCCAAAGCCCGTGCCAAGATTGGCCAGGTGCTGGCCTCGAACCTCGCGAAAACCGATCCGAGCGAGTTGCAAGCTCATTTTGAAAGACAACTGGCTTAAGCACCCGATTCTCCTGAAAGACAAAGTCCATAAACCCATCGAACTTACCGATACCACGACCAAAAGCATCGAGGATGCCGTCCTAAGCGCAGGCCGGAGTCGCCCTTTGAGTCTTACGGGAACACCCGCCATTCCACGGTGGGGTTATACCCCATAGCCCAGCCGCCCCAACAGCGCAGAATAACGGTTGGCACCCGCGCTAATCGCGTCCCAACCGCTCTCTCAAACACGTTGTCAGCCCGACACCAACCAAGTGCGAACAAGACGAAAGGAATCAATTATGGCGCGAAAACAGACCGGTGAGTTAAGGAAATTATGAACGATCGCTCGATTGTGCGAGCGGAGATTTGACTCCCGCCGCCTCCGCCCTCTTGAGATAATCGCCCACCGTTCTGCGGGGTAATCCGCAGCCTTCGGGCAATCTCCTGAGTCGAGAGATTGTTTTGATATTTGAGTTGTAGGATTTCTTGAATTTGGCGCATGGATAGTTGCTTTCGTGCCATTGGATTTGCTTTCCCGATTCACATTGAATCGAGCGCAGACCCTGGCAGTTCACCCGCGCCGCTCCACTCCTCAAAGCCATATAAGGGTTGCGAGCTTGCGAGCTACCCTGGGTTGAGCGAACCCGGCCAAGCCAACCCCGATGGCAGAGATTTATTCGGGCGAGTTTATTTGGCATAAGCAGGCCTACAGTACGGGGTTGATCTCACTTAAATCGGAAGTCCGGTTTGAAATCGAAAAGCCAAGGGATTTCGGGCTTGATCCCTTCGGCGCGAAGTTTGTCTGGCAGCCCTTCATAGTGAGAGCGGAGCAATTCCACCTTTGGCGCGTTGTAATACGGGACGATGATGGTGTCCTCTTCCACTCGGATGTCCCCCTCCAAGCCCCCGAATAGATCCCTGGCAAAATGTGCGGCATCCCACTGGCGGAGCGGCTGGCCTATTCGTTCCCGCAGTTGGTAAATGACGGTTTGCGCGATCAAAGTTTGTCCTCCAGTGTTCGGCACTTGGTTTGGGGCTCCCTCTGATTGGGCATCGGCACGGGCATGTCAAAGCCCGTGCGCTCTCGCACCCCTTGGAGGATTTCAAAAGAGAAACGAAGGAGTGAGAATCCTTCGTTTCTTTTGGTGCCCCGGCCAACGGGCTGTGATTTCAGAGTGATGCGCCGCGCCTTCGAGTATCGGAATCAGGCAACCGGTTTAATTGGAGGCTGCTTCAGGATGTCATGCATGCTCGGCATCGGCGGCGTGAGCGTGCGGAAGGGACCCCATTTCAATTTCGATGGGTCGGAATAGACCAGGTCAGGGGCGTATTTGAATTCGGAGTTGAGAATGGCATCCCACTCAATTCCGCTTCCGCTGTAGGCCGCTTCGCGTCCCATAATCGCTGTGAGAGTGCTGTCAGTGACATTCTTGGCTTCGTTCAGTTCTGTGTCGTTCTGAATCGCATTGATCAGGTCGATGTGCTCCTGAACATACGGATCGGTGGCGCGCTCGCGGAAACGCCATCTTTGTCCGTCTTTCGGTTCAATGGTGCCTCCCGGGTTGGAAGTGCCTTTTGTGCCATGCACAGCCTCGCTCACGGACGCCCAGGCACGTTTGATCTGGCCGCAGTAACTGTACATGCGGACTCCATTGGCATATTCAAATTCGACCCCGAAGTTGTCCCAGATTTCGCCTGATTTATCGCCAAGCGCCTGGCGCGCGCCCATTCCCCAGCATTTGGTCGGATGACCCTCCATGATCCAATTGCACACGTCGAGATTATGCACGTGCTGTTCACAGATATGATCTCCGGAAAGCCAGATGTAATGGTACCAGTTGCGAATCTGCCTCTCGATGTCAGAATCTCCGCGGTCGCCGCGATGCCAGATAGGGCCACCGTTCACCCAGTAGGCGCGAAGGAATGAAATGTCGCCAATTGCGCCGTCTTTGATCCGCTTGATTGTTTCGATATATCCGGCTTGATGACGGCGCTGCGTTCCCGCCGCCACCTTGAGGTTCTTCTTTTTGGATTCCTCGTACGCGGCATAATTAATTCGGCAGCCCGGGCCATCGACAGCGGCCGGCTTTTCCATGAAGACGTGTTTGCCGGCATCAACGGCAGCTTTGAAGAATGCGGGACGAAATCCTGGCGGCGTTGCGATTATCACGTAGTTAACGCCGGGGATTTCCAGCGCCTTCATGTATGCGTCAAAACCGCTGAAGCATTTTTCGCCAGGGACCCCAAACGCATTATTTCCCCGCTGTGCTTGTTCCGGAAAAACGTCCGCAACGGCGACAATGCGGCCGTCAACCTGCGTTTCTTTGACGGCATCAAGGAAGTTTATTCCTGCGCCGCCGCCGCGACCGCCTACGCCGATGACGACGGCGTTGATCGGTTTTTTCGCCTGGGCGCTCAGGATTGCGGGGAAGGACACGGCTGTTGCCGCGGCGAGCGAAGAACTTTTGATAAACTGACGGCGTGAAACCGCCTGTATTTCCGGTGCAGGGTTATCAAATGCCTTTTTCATAGATTTATCGATATTGATGTTTGAACGAGGCGCCAGACCTGGCGGTTGCTTTGTCTCATGATGTCTGGGAATGTCAAATTCGGTTTCCTTCGCATGCGTCAAATTAAGTCTCGTGAGCATTAATGAAACATTCTCACAGCCGCGTTTGCCGATCCTTGATTGCGGTCAAGGTCGATCGCGCGCGTCTGCACACCAGTCTCCATTACCATAGTAGTCGGTGTTACGAGAAGCAATTCAAAATCGTGGCGAGTGAATTGAGGCTCATCAAGAACCCCTTTATGTGCCAGACCCGTAACCTGCCCTCGAAATAAACCAGCATACATGCATCGTTTACGGACACAGAAGCCCGGGGTTCCATCGGCTTTGGTGTGGAGCCACTGACGAATTTGCCGCAGGTGCCATTGGGGACTCGAGGACGGATTGTGAACGCGCGGCGCACAGGTTCGCACGGTTGGGTCCTGCGCGTGGAGTGGGCTTTGCCACGGAAGCACTAGGCGATTTTCGCTCAAGTCGGCGAGTTTTCATTGAACATTCCGTGGAGATCAAAATTGCCGACCGGGGAGTTCCACCAGAGCCAGTTTAAGAGGTGTTTGAGAAGAATGGAGGACTTGACCTAAAACGCTCCACACGAAGCGCCACGCCGCTCTAGATGTTTGTGATACACTACACTGGTTGTCGGTGATACTCTACACTGGTGAATCACAAATGTTCCCTGAATCCTCATGATCCAAAAACAGTTTGAACTTTCTGGAAAAGTCGCAGTTGTCACCGGCGGGAGCCGTGGATTGGGCAAAGCGATAGCACGCGCGTTCGCCGAAGCCGGCGCCGATGTCTTAATCACGAGCCGGCATGAAGACGATTTGAAAAAGGCGGCCGATGAGATCGGCCAGGGGCTTGCGCGCAGAATCGAATGGAGTGCGAGTGATATGACCAATCGAGAGCAAGTCCTTCAACTTGCCCAGACTGCGCTGAAACGATTCGGGCGCGTGGACATTCTTGTGAACAACGCGGGATCGAATTTTCCAGAACCGATCGACAAGATCAGCGACGAAAAATGGGATCTGACGATGGAACTGAATCTTTCGAGCTGCATGCGCTTAACGCGGGCGCTTGTGCCGCAAATGATGGAGCGGAAGTGGGGGAGAATAATCCATATTTCATCGATTCTTGGAGTTGGGGCCAAGGAAGGGCGCAGCAGCTACTGCGCGACGAAGGCGGCGCTGATCGGGCTTGCACGGTCCAGCGCGTTGGATTTGGGCCCGTTCAACATCACGGTGAACTGCATCGCTCCAGGACCCTTTCTGACCGACCTGCCGATGAGTTTGCTCTCAGACGAGCAAAAGAAGGCGTTCGCCGATAGAACCGCCGTTGGCAGGTGGGGTGATCCAAAAGAATTGGCAGGTCCGGCTCTCATGCTTGCAAGCGACGCGGGAAGCTACGTGACAGGCACTGTGATTCTGGTCGATGGAGGCGCGTTGGCTAGATCCCTGTGACCTCGCGGAGAAGTCACGGCTCGACAGAGTTTCGCCCCACCGGGATTCATGGAGATTCAGCGAGGGGTTCTTGGTTGAATTGGTTCTTCCGATTCATTGGCGCCCGCGAAATCTGTCCATCAAATTCAAAATTCCCTCGCGGATCTCGAACAGTTCCTTTCGCGCCTCGGCGACGACGGCATCGGGTAGAAGTTTCTTTTGTCCGACACCTTCCAAGCCTCTTTGCGATTTGTGGAGATGGTCGAGCGCGCGCTTGAGATACGCGACGGTGAACGCTTTGTCACGAAAACTGCGTCCGTCGGCAATGCCGTTTAACGCACCCGCAAGTTTTGCGCCAATGATTCGGAATTCAGAGACGAACTGATCCAAATCTGGGTCGTTCGATTCATCAAGATCCAATGCATCGACGCAATGCCAGAATCTGATCACGCTCTCTGAACAGCGATGCTGGAGTGGGTGCCGGATGTCACCTTCTTCGGTTCGAATCCAGTCTATGCCTTCGCGATCCGGATCGGGTTTGGGCGGCGGTTCATTGGCCGAAGCTTCGCACAACGCATTCAACTCCTCGATCGACATCCGCTCGGTATCATCCTCACCATTGCTTTCCAGATCCCAACCCATTTCTTTCGCAATGATTTCCTCCGCCTCATCAGTATCCCCGTATTTATCGAGCAACTCCATGTACTTGTCCGTGCGCGCGTCAGATATTTTCAGAAACTTCTCGTAATCGTGTTCGTCCCAATCGGCTTCAAGGTTTTTCTGTCCACGCTCTTGCGCGTCAATGGCTTGGTTAAGCGTTTGAATGAATTCGTTCATGCCGGCGGTGGCGTCCTGCGCGCGTTGCTCATTCTCCTCAGGCGCCAGGCGCCATTCGGGCGCTGAGATCGCGAGTTCGTAGTCCGCGCTTTCGATAACCACGCGCCCGTTTGCTTCGCTGAACCATTCTAGGTAAAGACTGTTCGCCATATGCTCAGGTGGCTGTTCTTCGCGATGAATCATTTCGAGCGCCTCATCTAATGGAACATCGAACACGCGCACTTTCCGTGATGCCGTCAGATCACCGATAACCCCGCGTTGGACGGGATTCAGCGACTTAAGATGCCGGTGAGGAATGCGTTTGAGTGGATTGCTGAAAGTCAGAAGGCAACCCGCAAGGTCGGGGTGGGCGTTCCCCTTTAATTCGAGTGTTACCGGTTCGCCGCAGCCTTCCACCCAGATCTTCCCGCGCACAATCCCGCGGACGCGATTATCGATCTCGCCCCGCACGACGCTGTCGTGAATCCGAAAGGCCATTACCTCCGGTACACCGGTCCACAGTAAAGTTCGTTCGGATACGGCTTTCTGTTGATGATTTGCCAGGATTCGGTCCACTTTACGAGCAGAGCGCTTCCGCCGAACGTGCCGATCACGGCTCCACCAGGCAGACCGGTCGTGGTGCTCTGACCATTGGGGTTCGAAATGTTCCACCAATTCGCGACGCCCGCATGGCGGATGGAGACACCGTTGCCGGCGTTACCTGGCGGCGGAACGTTCGAGGCATCGTTAAAGTTGAACGCATCGAGTTCGTTTTGCTCCCACATCTGCCAGTCCGTCGGGAGAAAACTGGTGAGTTTGTAGGTTTTGCCTGACGGTTCGAGGGAAGGCCGCCCGATGTTGTTGTAACCGCCGATCGTTCCGTTCCAACAGTAAGAAGTTAGCTTCACTGGGCGCCCCAGCCAGAGTTCCTTCAGCTTTCCAGTGCCGCGTGTCGCTATATCTTTCGGACACCAACAGACCTTAGGATCGCCCAGAAAAGGTCCCAACTGACCGATTTTGAAAAAAGCAACCTGATTGCTGAATTGCGTCGAATTGACGTCAAAACCAGCGGCGGATTGAGGAGTGTTCGGACCTCCGGGGATTCTTCCGTTATTCCGAGTGGCATACACCCAGCCGTCCGGACCGCTGAGATTGCCGCCCCATGTCGGGTGGGCCAGGGAATCCTCGTTGTCAGTCGCATACAGATGACTGGCCAGCAGGATCTGTTTCACGTTATTCAGGTCGAGCGTCATTTGCGCGCGGTCCTTGGCGCGACTGAGTGCCGGCAATAACATTCCCGCTAGAATCGCGATTATGGCGATGACGACGAGCAGCTCGATCAAAGTGAACGCCGCCGACTTGAGTGTCCGACGCCAATTCGGTGTAGGGCGGAACTGTGAATGGATTTCTGTCATCATGGTTGTTTCTCCTTCCCCGTTTTTTTGGTTGCTTCTTTCCGTGTTAGAGGTGCAAACCGTAAACACGTTTCTCTCGGCTGGCCGTTACCGATGGGAATAATTTTCTTCACACGGAATCCGGCTTAGCTTAGTCATCAAGAAGCGTCCGAAACAAGACAAATAGCATTTCTAACGGAGGGCGCTAATCTGGACCCAGTTTGAGTTCTTTGGCCTTGGCATCCTCGTGATAGACTTCTCCCAAGGATTGGAGAACGTGCCGGCTTTCCTCGGGAAAGTTCTGGGCCACGCTGGCAAACTCCCGTCTCCCGTGACTCAGGCAAATGGGCCAGGATGGTCTCAAATTCCAGACTCATGTTGCGCGAGAGCGCGTCGCACATTTGGATGAGCGGCTCCAATTGCGCATCGTAATTGAAGGTGGCAGCAGGCGCGGGCACCGAATTGAGGTAATCCACCGTCTTGAGATTGCCGGCTTCATCATATGTGTAGCTGGTGATCCCCATGGCCGGGGACCAGTGTTTGTCCAGGCGTCCATCCAGGCGGAAGGAGTTGGTCTGGACCAGAGTTCCCGCAACGGTCTTGTTGGTCGCCAAACCGAGCGCATTGTAAGCCCAAGCCGTGTTTTGGAGCTTGCCATCGCGCAGGTTGACCACGCCCCCGGCGGGGTTGAAAGTCAGTTGCACGGAGCGCAGTTCAGAGTCGATGACGGTCCGCTTGCGATTTTGCAGGTCGTATTGGTATTCGGTGCGGTGGAGCACGCCATCGGCTTTGTCGTCAAAGTATTGAAGACCCAATGTTCACTTCGAAATTAGCCGGACAATCCATGATGCGGTCGCATCGGGAATCGTCCGTAGATCCTGCTGCTGGCTGGAGGACAAAGAACGATTCGGGCAGCTGGAGCGTTAAGGAGGTGAGAGTGGGGAACTCCGGCGCAAACACCTCTGTCGTTTCATCCGCGTTGCCGGTGGTGTAATCCACGTAGCTGAGCCAGTTACACTCCCACGACGGGCCAAGGCCGAAGATGCTGGCCGTGGACCGGGTGTTGCGCTGCTTGAAGGTGACGGCGAAACCGATCCGTTCGCCCGTCGATGTCTGATACGTCAGCGGCTAGTCGAAAAGCCAAAGATTGATGTAAGGCTCAGACACGGCTCATACCGGAACTCCGGTTGATTCGGCCCCGCGAGTCAGAGCGAAGAGCTGATCCTCGTTGTCGTTGATGTCGTTGGGATGGTTGGCAAGAAGCACAGGCGAGGCTGCAAGCGCCAATATTGCGCCAAGAGTCGAGGCGAGAGAACGAAGGGCGGCACCGGTTGGAAGTCGCCGCCAAGTACACGAGATAGGCAGATTGAGACGGTTTTCATGGTCAAAAAACTCCTTGGTTCAAAAGTTCAGGGAAGCCGCGAGTTCGGGAGTGGTGACACGAGTTTCAAGCGCAGCTCCGGCAGAGCGGGATTGGAGCCGTGAAGATACTCCTGGAGATTCGTCAACCCGTCGGCGTCGAAATCGCCCTCACCGTTTTGGATGAGGCGCCGAAGTACTGGGCCTCCCAGTTGTCGGGCAGTCCATCGGTGTCGCTGTCCTGCTCGAATCGGACGCGGTCCAGATAGGCGTACTCTGCCTCAGGTCCGTCATCAGAGGACTCGGAGGAATCCCACCTCATCCATTGGCTTCTCGAACCGAAGGAATAGCTCCTAAACTGCCAGCCAGTTCCATCGGCGCCCTCAAGAACGTCAATCAGAGTGGAATTAACCCAGAACTCGGCTTTATGCCAGCCGCTGATCGCTGAGAGCTTCCAATAAAAACTCAACAGCCCCGGGGCCTGTCACTCCGGCTTCGAGAATTGAGACTCCTCCCGGAGAAACGGTGCCAGATCGGGCTGCATCTCCTCCACCCAAGGGACTCGAAACGAGAGTTTGCCCGGTCCAGGGCGTGTAACCGCTAGTGGACCAGGTTATGCTCGAATTATCGAGCGATTCTCCGAGACTCGGCGAGCCGCTCGATCCACCGTATTCGACGGTGACAAAATCGACGTAGGCGGCGTTATTGTAGCCTCCGTCCTGCCAATTCTGGAAGGGGTGCATGACAAAAAAGTGACCTGAGACAGGCGCGCCTGCAGGCGCGCATATTTTTGGTTGCGCAATTGTATTGCATAGGATACAAGATACCATGCCTGTTTCGATCCAAGCTCTCCGTTCCCAACGCGACGCCGTTCTCCAACGCATGCAAAAAATCGACCACTTGCGCCGCGGCACACTCAGCCGCCAGTTCTTCAAGACCCGTCGAGATGCCCTGATCCTCGCCTAATTTTTTAAAACCCCGAAAAAAGTGAATGGGAGAAAGGGTTTTGTCTTGCC
>JAQBVM010000421.1 GCA_027623095.1 Verrucomicrobiota bacterium | reverse complement strand
CCCATTTGAAGCCAAAGCCAAGCCCGCCCACATACAATGGGCGCGACACCATCGGCCAGGCGGTGGATTCCTCCGCGATGGTCTGGACGTCGGGATAATGTTTGTAAACCTCGGAGTTGAGCCGGCGCAGGAAGTCGATCGCCTCCAAGTTTTCGCGGCCGCCGAATTGGTTGGGAATCCATTCCCCATGTTTGCGCGAGTAATCCAGATAGAGCATGGACGCCACCGCATCCACTCGCAGGCCGTCGATGTGATACTTGTCGAGCCAGAACAAGGCATTGCTAATAAGAAAACATCGAACCTCGTGCCGTCCGAAATTGAAAATGTAACTCTTCCAGTCCGGATGATACCCTTGGCGGGGATCGGAGTGTTCGAACAGGCCGGTGCCATCAAAATAGGCCAGCCCATGCTCGTCACTCGGAAAATGGGATGGCACCCAGTCCAGGATGACGCCGATCTGGTGCTGGTGAAGGGTGTCGATCAGGAACATGAAATCCTGCGGTGTTCCGTTGCGGCTGGTCGGCGCGAAGTATCCGGTGGTTTGGTAACCCCAGGAGCCGAAGAAGGGATGTTCCATGACCGGCAGGAATTCCACATGAGTGAAGTTCATGCGCTTCACGTATTCAGCCAGTTTGGGCGCCAATTCCCGATAAGTGAGCGAACGATTGTCCTCCTCCGGCACACGCATCCACGAGCCCAGATGGACCTCGTAAATCGACATGGGGCTGGACAATTTGCAGCGGTTCCCGCGCTCGTTCATCCATGCCTTGTCCTGCCATTCGTAACCGTCCAGATCCCACACCTGCGACGCGGTTTTGGATGGCACCTCATGGCGAAAACCGAAGGGATCGCACTTGTCCGCTTTGTAACCGTTGTGCCTGGAGACAATGTGGTATTTGTAACTAGCTCCGTGGCCCACATCGGGAACAAACCGTTCCCAAATGCCGCTGCCGCCCTTGGTTTGCATCGGATGACTGGACTTGTCCCAACCGTTGAAATCCCCCATTACAAAGACCTTATCCGCGTTCGGCGCCCAAACGGAGAACGCCGTCCCTTCGGCACCGTCCAACTGAGTGATGTGAGCGCCAAGTTTTTCATAGAGCCGAAAATGTGTCCCCTCGTTAAACCAGAATAGATCATCCGCGCTCAGGCCGGTATAAGCGGTCTTGGACGGCTCGTTGGTGCGGATTGAGAGAGCCGCCCCCGCCGATGGCTTGGGCGCGGCACGTTTATTTGCTTTGCCTGTCTTTTTATTCATAAGAAATTAAAGAGAAATCGCCGATCATTTGGCGCTTTCAACGTCTAGAATCTGAAGGATTCCCTGAACAGGAATGCCCAGCCAGGCTGGGCGGTTGTTGAGCTCATACCCGAGCTCATAAATCGCCTTTTCCAACACATTGGCGTCGAGAAGCGTTTTCAACTCCGTCCGCGATTTTGGAAGGAAATCCCCCTGGATTGCCACGTCGAGGTAGGCTTTCAAGTAAACCACACTGACCCAATGAGTCCAGAATTGCGCCCAGGGCTCGAGTCCGGCCGCGGTGGCTTCGTTCAGCGTTCCGCTTTCAGCCTGTTGGATGAGAGCGGCACGGGACGCGTAGTGAAGCGATCGCAACATTCCGGCCACATCGCGCAGAGGAGAGCGTTTTAGGCGCCGGGCGCTCAGGGACCGGGCCGGTTCGCCTTCAAAATCAATGATGACAAAATCTTTGCCGGTGTAGAGCACTTGGCCCAGATGATAGTCTCCATGGCAGCGAATCCGCTTGGCGGTAATGGGCGTTTTGAATACCGACTCAAAACGTTTGAGGATCTCCTTTTCCTGACCCAGGACTAATTGGGCTTCATCGGCTTGGTGGGCGGGCAACCCCTTGTGTAATTTCCGGAGTAGCTTCAAATTCTCCGTGGCCAGATTGCGCATGGATTGATAAAGCGACCGCTGGTAAAATGGTGTGAACGGTTCCGGGGCAAAGTCCTTATCGTCCGCCTCGCTGGCCAGCGCCAGGTGCATGGCGGCCGTGCGTTCTCCCAGCAGCCGGGCTGATTCCAAATAAGTGCCGATGCGCTCGGGGACGATCTCCGGGATCTCCTTGTCCGCAAGCGCCAGAATCGAACCGCCCTCCGCGGGCGCTGCCTGAAATTCCTCGGGCAGGGAGCGCACCCGCTCGTAGAAGCGTCCGAGCGCGTCGAGTGTGTGTTCCCAGGCGTCTTTGGCCTCGCCCACCAGGGTACTGAGAATTCCCATGCTCAACACATCGCCATTGTCGCGGCGATACTCCAGAGCTCCCGCCAGAGCCGGCGTATGGGGGAACTTCCGAGAGGTAAGGAATCGTCCGATCTCGATGTCCGGATTGATTCCAACTTCCAGCCGGCGGAATAATTTGAAAATGAACTTGTCTTCGAAAATCACCGCCGTGTTGCTTTGCTCGGCTCGGCCCAGCGAAGGTTCGGGGGCTGCCGAGGCTCCTCCGCCAAATGCTTTGAGAGCTCCTGTGGGCAAGCCGGAGAGTTCGCCGCTCTTTCCCTTGAGACTGCGCCGGCGGGAAATGATTTCGAACAGCGCTTTGGAAAACGCGTTGTTGCCGCATGCGTCGTACAGAATTCCGCCGTCCGGTTTGCCTTTGATCTGCAATCGGGCGATGACTAATTGCGGCCAATCCCGCTGCAGATCTTCGGCCTGCTGACCGGTGGCATGGGCTAGGGGCAGCACGTAATCCTCCGGGTCGCCCTGGACATAATCCACCTGCACGAGGGCAATAAAACAGCGCTCACCGCTCACCGCCACCGGAATTGCGTCGGTCAGCGAGACTGAACTGATTTCCTTGGCTTTGCTGCGGAACCAGCGTTTTGTCCGGATGTAATCCGGAAGACAACGTTCGAGTGTCACCTTCGCACGGTCCTGCAGCACGAATTCCCATTTGTCCGGCACAGTCAATTGGGGCAGGTGCTCCGCAGGTTCAGCCGGAGAGATCTCAGCGGCCGACGTCGCGAAGCGCGGTTTCATGGAAAACCAAAAGAACGCATGCGGACTTAGAGTCAGAAAGTAGGGTTTCTCCGTGACCGGCGGAAAGTCGTTCTGGCCAAAGATTTCAACTGGAACCGTCTGTTGGAAGGCCGAGAGATCGAGCTCCACGGGTTGCACGAATCGGGAAAGATTGGCTACCACTAGAATGCATTCATCCTCGAAACGTCGAACGTAGGCTAAGATTTTCCGGTTCTCGGGTTGGAGGAATTCGATGGTGCCAAGACCGAAAGCTTTCCATTTCTGGCGAACCGCCAGCATTCGTTTCATCCACCAAAGGAGGGAATGCGGATTCTGCTGTTGCGCCTCCACGTTGACTGTCTCGTAGTGGTAACCCGGATCCACAACCACCGGCAGGTAGAGTCCCTGGGGATTGCATCGGGAAAATCCCGCGTTTCGGTCGGAACTCCATTGCATGGGTGTGCGCACTCCATTGCGGTCGCCCAAGTGGATATTCTCGCCAATTCCGATCTCGTCGCCGTAATACATCACCGGAGTGCCTGGCAGAGAGAGCAGCAGAGCATTCAACAATTCGATGCGCTTTCGGTCGTTCCCCAAGAGCGGAGCCAGCCGGCGGCGGATGCCAAGGTTGATGCGGGCTTTGGGATCGTTGGCATACGTGCGGTACATGTAGTCCCGTTCCTCATCGGTCACCATTTCCAGGGTCAGTTCATCGTGATTGCGGAGGAAAACCGCCCATTGGCTGGACTCGGGAATCGCGGGTGTTTGTTCCAGAATATCGACGATGGGAACGCGGTCCTCCATTCGCACCGCCATGAACAGCCGCGGCATGAGGGGGAAATGAAACGCCATGTGGCATTCATCCCCCTTGCCCTCACCCAAATAGGCCACGGCGTCCTCCGGCCATTGGTTGGCCTCGGCCAGCAGCATTCGATCGCCGTATTTTTTGTCAATGTGCGCTCTCAGCGATTTGAGATAGACGTGCGTTTCGGGTAGGTTTTCACAACTGGTACCTTCGCGTTCGTACAGGTACGGCACGGCGTCGAGACGCAAACCGTCCACTCCCAAATCCAGCCAAAAATCGAGCACCTTGACAATTTCCTCGTGTACCTCCGGGTTCTCGAAATTCAGGTCGGGTTGATGAAAATAAAAACGGTGCCAGAAGAACGCTTCGGCGAGCGGATCCCATGTCCAATTGGACAGTTCGAAGTCTTTGAAGATGATCCGGGCCTCTTTGTACTTTTCGACGGAATCGCTCCAGACATAGAAGTCGCGCCACTTGCTTCCGGGCTTGGCCCGGCGCGATTTCTGGAACCACGGATGCTGATCTGAAGTGTGGTTAATCACGAGCTCGGTGATCACGCGCAGGTCGCGGCGGCGCGCTTCGCGGAGAAAAACCTTAAAATCATTCAAGTTTCCATAGATCGGATTGATTGAGAAATAGTCGGCGATGTCATAGCCGTCGTCGCGCAGCGGGGATGGGTAGAAAGGCAGCAGCCACAAGGCCGTGACACCCAAATCCTGCAAGTAATCCAGTTTTGCGGTGAGTCCTCGAAAATCTCCAATACCGTTGGCGTCGCTGTCTGAAAACGCCCGAACATGCGCCTGATAGATGACGGCTTTCTTGTACCAAAACGGGTCTTTTTCTGTGAGCGTGTCGGCCGATTTCTTCAAGTTTCTTTTGCCTATCGTCATAAAGGTCACACGGTAATTTTGTTTAAATTTATGAAGGGTTGCTGTTGTTGAGGTTGGAGAAAGTGCTTGCCAATCC
>JAQBVM010000420.1 GCA_027623095.1 Verrucomicrobiota bacterium | reverse complement strand
GGGAGGTGGTCAAAAAAGTACAAGTACTAAGTTGTTCCATATCCACATCTTTCACACTAACTCAATGCCAGTACCCCCCACCCCTCGAAGGAGGGGAGCTTCGGTGCAGGCGGCGATTTCAGTTCCCCTCTTGGGAGGGGTGCAGGGGCGGGTTGGTTCATGGAGAGCGTCTGTTCAGGTTTCGGACCATTTCTGAGGAGGCAATGGGATGGGCGACGGCCCGGCGTTCGTATTCCCGGCTTAGCCAGTCCGGGCCGCCGAAAGGCGGGACGACGCACGAAATCCGCGTCGTCTATCTTGCGGTCCTCTCGGAAAGCCCAAAAACCGCACGAATGCGGGACTGCGGCCAATCGATACCCGTCAGCTCCGTGCGCAGATGGAACGGTCCCAAGCCTCCTTGGAAGTAGCCGAAGCCTCCGTTAAACAAGCGGATGCCTCCTTTGCCGAAGCCCGGCAAAACGGAGTTCGCAGCGAAGAGCTTGCCCAAGCGAATCTGATTTCGAACGAGGAGCTTGACGCGGCACGCGCGACATTGGCTCGGACTGAAGCTGCCGTCGCCAGCGCCAAGGCACAGGTCCCGGTGGCGCGCGCCGGCCTCAACTCGGACCGAACGAATCTGGAGAAGGCGGTCATTCGTTCACCCATCGATGGTGTCGTCATTTCGCGGAGAGTCGAACCGGGGCAAACGGTGGCCTCGTCTTTTCAAACGCCACTGCTTTTCAAACTGGCCGAAGACCTCGCCTGGATGGAACTCCACGAGAATGTTGATGAGGCCGATATAGGATTGGTTAAAGAAGGCCAGACCGCCGCGTTTACCGTGGACGCCCACCCGAGCCACAAATTCCCGGCAATCATCGCGTCCTTGCGAAACGATCCGCAGCGCCACAGCAATGGTGACAAAGCAGATTTCCGGTTTAGGGCGCAATCTTTTGATCCTCATGCCGGAGAGCGCAAAGAAAGGCGGTGGCCTGGCGGCCCCACCGAGTCCGTTTAAGATCGAGGACGTTAAGGCCATTGCCAGGGAAGTGCCCGGTGTGGCCGCCGCCGCGCCCGTGACTTACAACACCGCGCTCGCCGTTTACGGCAATCAGAATCGTTCCACTCCTATCAACGGGACGGATAGCAGTTATTTCGAAGTGCGCGACTTGGTTCTGGGAAGTGGGCGGAAATTCTCGGACAACGAACTGCGCGCTGGCAGCCAGGTCTGCATTTTGGGCGCCACGGTGAAGAAGGAGATGTTTGGATCTCAGGATCCATTGGGTGCTTCGATTCGTCTCGGCAGGTTGTCCTGCCAGGTCATCGGCGTCGTGGAGAGCAAAGGCTCCAATTTCGGCAGCGATCAGGACGATTTCGTGCTCATCCCACTGCGAACCTTCCAAGCCCGGATCTCGGGAAACCGTGATGTTCACGTTGTCTTCATCGCTGTGCAAACCAGCGAAGGCACTGAAAAGGCGCAAAGGGATATCACAGCGTTGATGCACCAGCGCCGCCGCATCGGCGAGGACAGGCTGGATAACTTCCGGATCCAGGATATGAAGGAAGTGACCGAAACCATCGGCATGGCAACGGGTGTCCTCACGGCATTCCTGAGCGCGATCGCCGGGGTCAGTTTATTGGTTGGTGGCATCGGCATCATGAACATCATGCTGGTTTCCGTGACCGAGCGGACGAGGGAAATCGGCATCCGCTTGTCGATTGGCGCGATGGAGCGTGAAGTCTTAACGCAGTTTTTGGTGGAGGCGGTGACGCTTTCGCTGCTGGGCGGAATCATTGGCATTGTTTGCGGTTTGGCTGGATCAGCCCTCGCCTGTTGGGCGCTAAACATGCCCTTCGTTCTTGACGCGCCAATCGTGTTGATCGCATTCGTGTTTTCAGGCGGCGTTGGAGTTGTGTTTGGCTTCTTCCCCGCGCGCAAGGCCGCGCGCTTGGACCCCATTGATGCCCTGCGGTATGAGTAATCCGAAATAGCGAGTTTGACGCGTGAATATTTCGTCGAAAACAAGACGGGGCGAATGCTTCAGTTCAATTCATATTGAAAAGGGCAAATTGCCGGCTCGTTTCAGCTGGAAATGGGCAACCAGGCCAACCGGGTGTGTTTGGCTTCTTTCCGGCACACACCGATTGCGAGGCTGACACCGGACTTTGACAATGGACGGAACTACTCGACCCATCCAGTTCACTTTGCTCCGTTGACTCGGGAGGCGAAAGGTGCTTCGCCTCTAGTACGCGAGTAACAGAGCGGGTTGGTACGCATCGGAGGACGCCGTGTGACGGGAACTCATGCGGCGTTCTCTTTTTCCGGGGACCAGGAAACTGAACGGAAGGACGTTAAGCATAACATTGAGATCCTTGACGGTAAATTCAGCAAGCCTTCAGAGTCACAGAAATCGTATTCAGCGTACTTGGGGCGATTGATGCGGAAGTCACAACCCCATTAGAGGCGCTGGCACCATGAATGCGTGCTGCTCAAGCAGGCTCAAGGATCCATTCCACGAGAGATACTGGGTGAGATAAACGAAGAAAACATAGAAAAACACCACGGGAATCAGTGCCAAGCGGCTGACCCACCGGAAGAACCGATGCCGCTTCTCCTCGCGGCGAATAGCGCGAGAAACGGCCCAGCCGGTCAACAGCCTGGCGGGAAAGATAAACAGCACGAATAGGAGGCTTGGCAGCCAGGCAATTTCGCGCGGCGGCAATTCAATCTTCAGCAAATAAAGCGGGAGCGCGAAGAGCAGAGTGATGAACAACGAGACCCAGAAGGCGACGGGCGCCCGATGGAACATCTGGCGCACTGCTCGGATGTCGAACAAGACCCGGAAACGGTTCTCAAGCGCGAAACGCGTTTGAAGAAACGGCAAATGCAGTACAACAATCATCAGTAGAAATCCGCCCAACAAGGCAAGCGGGATTCCCCCTTTGCCAGGGGCGAGCTGTGCCGAGAGGATCAACGTTCCGACCGGGATAACCAACCAAATAAATGCCCCTAAGAATCCACGCGCTCCGAGCCAGAAATAATAGGGCAGGCGTAGTCCCGCGACGTAATGGACGACCGCGTTTCGCAGGGTCTCGAACTTGCCGGGTGTTGCGAACCATCTGATAAAACGAATCGGTGCCGGCCAAAGGAAATGCCTCAGGCGTCCGCCTCGCAGGCAGGCCCAGACCACTTGCAGCATTGCAAGCACAGTCAGGACTAGCAGACCAAGATACCAGGCTTTCGCGTTGGTGCTGCCCGCGGCGACTAGCTCCGCGTCCCGCCAAAGGCCGGACAGGAATCGCACGGGGAGGAAGATCAGCCAGGTACCGAGAAAAAAAATGCCGAGAATCGAGGCTTTCCGGATGCCGACGAATCCATCGCGAAGTTTGCCTGTCTCGGCGACGCGTCCGCTGGCGTGGATCAGATAGCCGAGACTGAGGAAGTTCAGCAACGGCACGACGGACAGAATGGCCAGCGCGACGAACAGCGATAGCAAGCCAAAGATCCAATCAAACCCTGATGCGATGCTTTTCCCGGAACGTCGAAGGCGGGAAGCGTGATCCGGCGAAGACGGTGAAGGATAGGATTCGTCGATTGGCAATGGCGTTTCGATGGATACGGTCTGATTCATAAATCGCGCAGAGGCAAACAATTTTGAAACAATTTGGCGTCACTGACTGTATTAATACCGTTCAGCGGCGCAAATTGTTTCAATTGATTACGAGTTGCCCAGTTAGACGCCGTGTTGACGTTATGAAACTTTGGTTGCGAAATCTCATTTTTGCCGGCGGTGGCCTCGCTGTGGCTGGTTTGGTAGCGGACCAACTGCTCCAGCGAAAACCTTTTGCCGCACCCAAATCGCATGTCGCCTCAGCATTTGCAGGCGGTGATTTTGAAAAGTCGGTTCGACACGTCAACGTGGCTCTTGCCGACGCCTGGTTGAGCGCCGGAGTAATACCCGTTGCGCGCGCGGATGATCTGACGATTGCCCGCCGGCTTTCGCTGGCGCTGACCGGCACGATCCCCTCGCTCGAAGAGGTGCGCGCTCTGGAGGCCGTCCCCGAGACCGACCGCGTGCAATGGTGGCTGTCACATCTGTTCGAGGACCGCCGGTACGGAGATTACCTGGCGGAACGTATCGCTCGAATGATCGTTGGCGTTGAGGGCGGGCCCTTCATCGTCTATCGACGCCATCGTCTGGTGAGCTGGCTCAGTGACGAACTTATGGCCAACCGTCCTTACGACGCCCTTATTCGCAAGTTAATCGCGGCAGAGGGAATCTGGACCACAAATCCCGAGGCTAATTTTGTCACCGTCACGATCGATCAAAACAACGCCAAGGAGGGGCCTGACGAAAAAAAGCTGGCTGGCAGGGTTGCGAAGGCGTTTCTCGGCGTGCGCCTCGATTGTGTGCAATGCCACGATGATTTCCTCGGCGGCGATTGGAAGCAGAAGGATTTTCACCAGCTTGCCTCGTTCTTCTCCGGCGCCGAGATGGGAATGACCGGTTTGCGAGATAACGATGAGAAGGATTATGAGTATCGGTTCCAAGGCCGAAGAGAGGCGGAACCGGTGCCGATGGTGGTGCCGTTCCACACGGAGCTTCTTCCGTCGGAAGGCAAGTCCCGCCAGCGTCTCGCGGCCTGGGTAACGCACCCGGACAATCGCCCGTTTGCGCGCACACTGGTCCTGATTCAAGCGTGATATAAGTGCGAAATAATAAAAGAAAGCTCGAAATGCCCGTCGTTATTGGGTGAAATGAAGTTGTAAAAAATC
>JAQBVM010000057.1 GCA_027623095.1 Verrucomicrobiota bacterium | reverse complement strand
GTCTGGATCGCGTGCGCCCGGAGCATCGCGGGGTCGCCCTGGCTGGGGCTTCGACGCTCAACCGGCTGGTGTTGTCCAACAACAAAGAGAGCCGCGCGCACAAGAATGGGCATGATCCGGAAAAGATCGAAGCCTGTCTGCTGGAGATGGGCGCGCGCTGCCTGCCCAAGCACACGCGCGAAGTGGTGCTGGATCTCGACGCGATGGGACATCGGATTCACGGGATGCTGCCAGCAGGTCTTGGATTTGCATGGGGATCGGATGAGCACGCATCACATGGCCAGCAATCAATTGCGGCTGTGGTTTTCGACCTTTGCCTATCTGCTCATGGAACGGGTGCGGACTCTCGGGTGTCAGGGCACGGAACTGGCTCGGGCCACGGTGGGCACCTTGCGGCTCAAACTTTTCAAAGTGAGCGTTCGCCGCGTTTACGTGCAACTGAACAGCGCGTATCCCTTGCAGGAACTTTTCAGGCTTTGCCAAAAACGCTTAAGCGCACTGGCCGAGCCAGCCGGTTGATCCGGGAGTCAATTTGCAGACCTGAAAAAGGCCGACACGAGCTGGTCACGGAGGAAATGCGTACCGTGTGGACTCGCGAGCACTGAAGAATCCGCGATTCCGCGGTTTCGACCGTATCCGGAGGAATTTTCCGACAATTTTTCGATATTGCCCTGGCTCACCCTCGACCGGCTTTGGAAAAAACGCCTCTTCCAAGAGGCTTATGAAATATGCGGGCTAAGCCGTGTCTTGTTTGTCCTTCACCCTTTCGACGAATCCTAATTACCGCTCCAGCGGTAGTCATATCCAGGAGGTGGGTCGTAGTGGGGGGCTAGTCCGGAACGATTATCATCCCAGTGAATTCGAATGCATCGGACGTGACCATCAACAAAGCTGGCCATGTTCATTGCGTTATTGAACCTTGCATTCTCATGGGAGAGCGGACGCTTTGGTTGATGCCATGACCATGGAATGTAAGCGGACCCTTCCGCAACTAAAACGGTCTTGGCTGGCTCGCGAATGGAACTCAAAGTCAGACCTGCAATACCGGGGCTGGAATTCACCATCGCATTTGCCCCATTGCACGCATAACTGCTATGATCGGAAACGGACTGCTCCCACAAGCCGTGAGGCACATAACGAGCTATCGACATCACTTCGTCGTAGTAAAAGCGGTCAGATGGACAGGCAAAAAGCTTCTCGCGCCGAGATCCTGGGCCGTCAATCCCGATATAGTTTTTCATTAAACTTTTGTAGGCAACCAAACTGAAGGTAGAGCCCATTGTGCCTGGAGGGGCGGGTGTCGCATCGCGTGAATCATCGATGTACATGAGCAGGCCTAGATTGATCTGTCTCAAATTATGAGCGCAAGCCATCCGCCTTGCTTTGTTTTTTGCACTGCCGATGCCGGTAAGCAACAAGCTGGCCAGGAGACCGATGATCCCGACAACCACAAGCAGTTCAATCAGCGTGAAAGCACGCGTGGCCATGTATTGTTTACGCATCGAATGTGGCCTCCTACTGGCCGGTGCGTTTTACGTCACCTAATTCTTGTCCATCGCGAACCAGCGCGAACTGTGTCGCTCGGCCCGAATTGTCTCGGAGGAATGTCATTTCTGTCCGCGAGTTGTGGTCATGACTCGCGAATTTGTCCGCGGATTTTGGATAAGCGACGAAAGCAAGATTGCCGTCTATGTTGACGGCAATTCCATTGCCTTGCCTTTCGATCTCGATTTTGCGGTCGGTTGTTTCGAATTGCCCGACGTAATTGTCGAGATTGACTGTGATGTTTTCACTGGAGGCTGGGTCCTTCGTTACTTTCGAGGAAACCAGAACGGCGGCGCGATCACTTTCATCGAGAGAGTGCATCCCTTCGTCGAGCAGCGGTTCGATCTCCTTCCAGTCCGTGCTGGTTTCGTTCATGCCATTCATTTCCAAGGCGGTATGCTCGCGCACTTGACGGCGAACCTCGGCACGTACGGAATTCAGGGAAATCCGACGCGTCACCTTGTAAAGCCAGGCCGCCAGGATTGTGTCAGACGCGAGGCGATTGGCCTGACGCGCCAGTTCGAGGAAAACGCATTGGGCGACTTCCTCCGCGAGGTGCGGGTTCGATTCCCGTCCAGAAACATCGAAGCTGCCATTCGACGGGTCGCAGGATTGGGTTATCGTTCATCACGACGTGGTCGCCGGTTCGAGTCCGGCCTCCGGAACCAAATGCCGAAAGAGGGGTCAAACTAGAGCAAGACCACACCTTGATATGCGTTCATTTCCGTCTTTGCTTTGGATTGCCTTTCTCTCCGTCGGGTTTCCGCCTTTAAGCAGGCTTCGGCGAGGGTTTTGAGGAAATCCTGACGATCTACCTCGTCGTGGAAGATGTCCTCCCGCCGATCGCCCCGGCTCATGATGTGGTAAATGGCTCCTGGATATTCGACGCGCACCTTGCGTGGCATGGTTTTTCCATTACCGACAACCATAGAACGTGTCATTGCTCTAGTTTTGACCCTTTTTCTTTTTTCTTTTCTGAAAGAAAAACTCCGCTTACGGGGCATTGATTGCCCGGAACTGAATACACCCGAGGGCAAAGCCGCGAAGCGCTTTGTCGAACGGCTGGCAAGTCAGGCGAAGTCAGTCACGACTACTACCACAAAACCCGACAAATAGGATCATTACCTGTCCGACATTTTCCTGGGCCAAGAGAATGGAGAGGAACTCTACCTGAACAACCTACTGCTTGAAAACGGCCACGCCCGCCGTTACGAAAAAGTCACGGCTGCGGATTGGGAAGGCTGAAGGTTCGGACGAGACTCATGAGGTACCCTTGCAGGAAAAACGATATTCCGTCTTCGAAGACGAAATGGTGGGGATGCTCCTTGTCCACGCGCAAGACGCCGTGGACCCTCGGATTTGGATTCTTCACGCAGAGGAACGACGCGGTCTTGCCGTCCAGTTCGGGCAATTCCGTCTTCGTAAACAGGTTCCTAACTTTGGCAGCTCTTCGTAAACGGGATTCCCGATCCAGCGAATCCCGGTAGCACGTGGAAGGTTGTTGCTCCTTGAAACCCGGGTCCGATGGCGACCGGAAATCTAAGCTGGTGTTCGGGCCTGGAAGCTTTGGTCTGCAAAACACATCGCTTTCTTCCCTTTCTATTGTAAGTGGCGCAAACACCGCAAATCTTCCAAATCTTTCGGACGTCGGGACGACTCCCTGTTTTTCAGCAGGCTCGAAAGACCAAGCAAGTGGAGAACGACCTTGGCTTCGGCTGTTCTCGGCTCTATTTCCACAGTGTGTCGGGCGAAAGGTGCGCGCACATCCGGAGTAGTGTTTCCGTAAACTCGTCGTTTCAACTCGCGGGCGATTCGCTGGCGCTCGGTCCGGGATTGCTCGGAGTGCTGGCGGACGTCCCATTCGTCGGCGGGCTTAAAGCTACGGGCTTTACGGAAGATCCGTTCCACGCCAAAAAGACTACTCTAGAAGTCCGCCCGATGGAAGGTCCGATATTCAGCTCCCGAGAGCCTCATTAGAATGGGGAAGAAAACTCTTCAAGTCAATTCGACGCGTAACTCGCTCCAATTCCGGGATCGAGATCAGTCGATTCTGAACCTTGGTCCAGGCTTGTTCCCGCAATGAACGCCAACCGCAACGTCGTGCGGCATCCCGGATCTGCCCCAGCTTAACGCCATCGGCAATCATATCGGCAATCTCATCGTTCAGCACAAAGAATTCGTACAAAGCGACACGACCCCGATAACCATTGTGATTGCACTCGACACAGCCTTCTCCAGCCCAGGCGGTGACCGTTTGGGTTGCAATTCGAAGTGAGCGGGCCATTTCCTCGCGAATCGTTTCTGGAATCTGTTCGTCGGCGCACAGGCAGTGACGGCAGATCCGCCGGGCGAGTCTCTGCGCGATCGAGCACACAAGCGAACTGCTCACCAAGAACGGATCGATTTTCATCTCGAGCAAACGGATCACCGAACTCACGCTGTCGTTCGTGTGCAGCGTCGAAAAAACCAAATGTCCGGTCTGCGCGGAGCGGATGGCGATCTCCGCGGTTTCGCGATCGCGTATCTCACCGATCAACACCACATCCGGATCATGCCGCAATACGGACCTAAGTCCGCTCGTGAATGTCATGCCGATATCCTCCTTCACCTGAATCTGCGAAATTCCTTCGAGTTGATATTCGACCGGATCTTCAATAGTAATGATCTTCCTAGACTCATCGTTCGCGTGAGCCAGCGCCGCGTAAAGCGTCGTTGTTTTTCCGCTTCCCGTAGGTCCCGTGAGCAGAACAAGACCTTGCGGCAACCGTGTCAGTTCTGAAAACAGCGCTTCTTGGTGCGGCTCCATTCCGAGCTGGCCGAGGTCCAAAAACAGGCTTTTCCTGCCAAGGATTCGCAAACACACCGCCTCACCGTGTTTCGTCGGAACAATTGAAACACGGAGATCGTAATCGTCTTTGTCCGTCTTCATGGCGATCCGCCCGTCATGCGGCAACCGTTTCTCGGCAATATTCAATCCCGCCATGATCTTGAGACGCGACACGATTGCTCCGTAAAGCCGGCGAAGATCTAAAGGAACAGGGATCGACTGCATCAATCCATCAATCCGGTATCGCAACCGAATCGAGGCGTAATACGGTTCAATATGAATGTCGGTCGCTTGGAGCCGCAACGCTTCCAGAAGAATTTGATCTACGAAATCCGCGATCGTCGCATCGACAGCTGGGTCCACCTCATTTGCCTGGACGTCGAAGACAATCTCCTGGCTTGGGTCGGAGGCGCCATGCTCCTCGCGAAGTTTTTGAATCGTTTCCGCTCCGAGCCCGAATTCGGTCTTGATTATCGAGTGGATACAACTAGGCGTGCTCAACACGATCTTAAGCCGTTTCCCGAGCAGGAGGCGGAGGTTCCCCTGCTCCATCTGTCTCGGGGGTTCGCTAAATGCGAGCGTAATGAGGTCTCCCTCCACGCTGACCGGTACCATCTGATAATGAAAAATCAGCTTAACCGGAACGGTTTCAAGCACTGATTTTAGGGGAATCTCCCGGCACAAATCGACGAATTCCAAGTTGTTGAGAACGGCCAGCGCCCTGTAGGCATCGTCTTCGGAAGCGTAGTTTAAATCAACAATCGCTCGGTGCTGTGGCAAATCCAGGCGGGATTGCCGCCGGCGGGCGAGTTCCAGTTGACGATCCGTCAGTTTTCCCTGTTCGAGGAGCAGATCACCCACATCTCTGATTGCAGCCAAGTCCATTCGCGCTATTTCGGAATTTTTATCTGATTCGTTCCACGAAACTCCAACGCAAAGCTTTCCCCGGAGGCATTGGTCAGAATTAACATTTTCAATCCAATCTCTTTCACAGACCAGCCATTGAGGATTCCGGATCCAGCAGGAACTGTGGCCGACTTTCCCCCAACATTGACAAAAGCCAGCTTCCGCCCATCCGCAGATTCGTAGGAACCTTGATAGACTACCTCGACAGTTTTCGTGGCCGGCGGATTCACCGAAGGCGGCGGTTTGTAGAATTCTGTGTAAAACGGACTTAACAGGTTTGTCGGCATCACCATTTCCTTTAGATTAGCCCTCGAGAAAACGGTCTCCGCTTTCTCGATCGGCACAACCTCATTTATGCGGGCTGCATGCCGCTTGAAATCCGGCCGCGTTGGCAGCGGACTCCAGAAGCCCGACGCCACAACCACCACCAAAGCAAGGAGACCGGCAACAACCACCGCAGTGGCCACTTGATTATGGAATCCAAACATTTTCATCTACGGTGAATACTTTGGATTCTTGGAACCGCTCTCTCCCGCTCGGTAAGCGGGCGCATAACCGGAAAGCACCGTCTTCAAAAAGACTTTATCGAATTCGTCGGTCGATTGTTTCAAAAGCAATATCCGTTCGATGAAGAGCGCGGTCTTCTCCGGAGCCCCTTCGGGCAATCCCATCGAAACGAGCTCGTCGGTTCGCAAGGGCAGGCTTGCCAGGAATCTCGACACGGCGGGCATCTCACCCGAAAGCTCCAGATCGATTAGGATTTCTTCGAAATCCGTCCCGGCGCCAGGACTCGCAGATGCCGCTCGCACCGGTCGAACACCAATCTTTGAAATGCCGGAGGCGCCGCAGCGAATCGCTGTCGCCAGGACATTCTCCGCCAGTGCCATTTGCGCCCAAAGCAGCGAGGACGGCCCCAGACTTGCTGGATAGTTCGGAAACGTCTCGAGCAATTCAGGATCGAGTCTGACGGAATGTCGCTCCGCCAAGCTTTTCAATTCCAAAATCCGGATCTCGCGCTCGTTCTGAAAATCGATCAACTGAAACGGTTCGCTTAGCTTTCGCGTTATGAACGGCTCCAAATCAAGCCGGGCAAGAAGAGCGCCGCGAACAGCGTCAAATCGCGCGCGCAACAATTGCGCATGTTGGAGCGTCGTTTCAACGTCATCCAAATCGAGTCCCTCAAGAGTTTGATCCTGGGAATTGGTGGTTACCAGAGTCTGCCACAGGCCAATTAACGGTTTGTCAAGGGCTGCCGACGTGCTGACGAGCGGCCGATACATGAAGAAATAACAAAGCGCCAGCAATCCTCCCCCCGCCAGAAGGATGGCCTGAGACTGTTTACTTCTGCGGTGCGCCTGCATCACTCAGTGCTCTGGCTGAGGTCGAATTGCGATTTCAGCTTGTTCTCTGAAAGTTCGGCCCGCAGGTCTGATTGCGCCGAAACTCGGCAACACAGACGGTGGTCGAGTCGCGACCGGTTTTTGAAATTCGTTTTCCACAAGGTCAATCGTTAACGCAAAATCGCGGTCGGGAACGATCAGCTTTCGATCGACCCAATCTCTCCGGAGACCGTCCGGAAGCGTGTCCACATTTCGAAACAGTGGCGCCTTCCGCAGGTTCGTCACGATATGGCTCAAGGATGGGATCGAGTTCGACCCGGGATTTGGAATGCACAGCTCCGCAATAAACCCGCGCTTTCCGGGAAACTCGTTCGTGCGGGCCCGGAATCCGTTACCCGCGATTTGATTGGTAAAGAGCGCGGGCGGGTTCGTGCCAGAGGCGCCGTTCGGCGAGGAAAAATAGCTCTGCTGGTCGGCAAACAGCAGAAACCAGAAATTCTGATTGCTCCGCGCGGATTGAAGCAGCGAAAGCGTCCTTAGCGTGTCCCAGGTCGTCTTCTGCCGCTCCACTAACGGACGCAATCTTTCGTAGTCGGCCGCCAAGTCCGCGAGGACGCGATCTGCATTCCTGGCTTGAGCCAGCGCGGCGTGCGTATTGGCGAGAATGGCGTTCTTCCGATTCACCAGGCGCAGCTTATGCCAAATGCCAGCCGACAATATCGCGGCAGCGAGCAGCATCATGGTTATTCCGAAAGCCCGCAGCTTGTTTGCGGACCGGACCCGATTGTGCGCCTCGCGAAGATTTGCAGGGAGCAGGGAGGCCGACTGGGAACTTTTTCCGAACACGTGCAACGCCGCGCCGTAGGCGACCGTAAACCGGCAAGGTGCGACACCACTCCCATCACTCTCCTCTCCTTCCCAGCACGTAACCTTGAGCCCAACCCGCGCCTGCAATTGAGCGGCCAAACCATTCTGCTCCGCGCCACCCCCGCATAAAAGAACCTCGAATCCGCGAAGGCTTTCGCCATCGACACGATGTTCCTTGGTCCACTCCTGAAAGGCTCTGGCCGTCTGGGAACACCAGTCCTCAACGCCGGATCGGAATCGAGCAAGCCGATCCAATTCTTCAAAAAGGTTTCGCGAACACTTCGCGTCTTCAGCCTCCTCAACGGGCACATCCAGATCCACGGCGATCAACTGCGTAAACGTGTTCCCCCCCACAGGAAACGTTGTCACAAAAACGCCTTGTCCCTCCAATACGATCACCACCACCGTGTTCTCTGCCCCTAAGTTCACAAGGAGCGCGCACGCCGGAAGACCGGCCTGCGCCTGGAAGGCGGCGAGCATGGCGCTTGCGGGCGAAGTTACATCACACACATCAGGCGAAGCCGAGGTCACATCCTCTACTTGGCGGACGACTTCGCTCTCCTTGGATAAGGTCACCCAGAACGGATTCCGATATCCGCAGAAAGGCCGGATCCGGGAATAGTGATAAACAATTGCGCTCTCACTCAGGCCGCTCAGCCGAACAATTTCGTCTTGAATCAAATCACTCACTGCGGACTCATTCTCCGACGGCAAATCAATAATTTGGGAGATCGAAAGATGCTGCGGCAGCACCAGCGCGATCTGATCATAATCGAGCTCTTGAAGGCGCTTGCGGAGGTGGAGACTAATGTCGCCGGGCGAAAGCAATCCCTCCTGCCGCAAGTCGATGCACTCTTTCCACAAAATCCGCACTCCGCCCAAGCCCAGGCGAAGAAGCAACAGCTTCAAACTGTGACTCCCGGAATCAATAACCACCACACGCCGTCCGCGCAGAATGGGCAGCCGCGTGGGGACAATTGATTGGAGAGACGGTGCCACGCTATTCGGACTCCTCGTCGTAAATGAGAAACTCGCCGCTTTCCGACACCAGAGTAGCGGTCACAAAGATTAACAAATACCGGGGATTATCCACTTCCGTGCGCTTCCGGAACGCTGCGCCAATCCAGGGAAGATTACCCAAGATCGGAACGGATTCGACAAATGTCCGCTGCTCTCGTTCGAGCACGCCTCCCATCACGACCGTCTGGCCGGATCTCACAGCCACACGGGTGGATAACGCCTGTGTACGCGATTCAGGCAGCCGGATTTCGAAAGTCCCGGTCACCTCATTATCAACATTTCGGTCGGTTATGGTTGCGAATGTCACCAATTTTACGTCCTGATTGACCTCCGGGTGCAACGCCAGGAGAATCGTCTTGCCATCGCCGCCGATGCTGGCAATGACATCGAGATGAACTCCCGAGGTCAGCTTGGTTGGCTTTCCGGACGGCACCAAACTCGAAGTGGCCGCCCGTTCCAGCACCTGTTGTTTAACCGTGTATTCTTCATAATAATACTGAACCTTGCCGTCGCTGATCGTCGCGGGCAAATTGTTGATCACTGTCAACCGCGGAGAACTCAGCGTCTGGCTCTCGCCGCCTTGCTCCAAAGCGGTCAACGTCGCGCTCAAATTCGATCGCCCAAGAATGTTTGTGAAGGATTCCTGCAGGCCAAGCCCAACATCGGTGCCCAGGCCCGTGAAATCCGTTGGAGTACGGCTTGAAGTCAGCACTCCCCTTCCAGTCTCCCAACTCGCACCCAGTTGGAGAAAAGCGGACTCGGAAACCGTAATAAAGCGCGCTTCGATGAGCACCTGCTGCAACGGCCGGTCGAATTCCTCGATTATTTTTTCAATTACCTCCAATTGCTCGCGCGTGCCGCGCGCGACAATGAGATTTCGTTCGTAATCGATCAGATACTTCGAACCGGTAAAGAAATCCTTGATCGCCGTCTCGATAAAAGGTTGATCCGGAGCTCCGTCATTGACGAAGCGTTTCACCTTCTCGACCTCCGTCTTGGTCTCGACCTTCGTCTGGGGGTTGGTCACGGTCGTCCGAGTCACTTCCGAAGGACCAAATTCGGCCGGCATCACAAAACCCTTCCGGAGACGGTAGAAACGGGTCTCTTCCAGCAAGTTTGTATTCGAACCGTCAACAACCCAAACAAGATCCTCCCCCACTTGAAACTGAACGGCGAGATTGCGCGATACGTAACTGAGCAGTTCGGAAAGCTTTACCTTGTCCAGATTGACGCTCAATGTCTTTTTGAAGGCCGGAAGCGATTTGTCAGCAACGAAGTTGACTCCTTCAGCCTTGCCCACATCAAAGATGATCGATTCCAAGGTAACGTTGTCCAAATGCACGGAAATCTGTTTGTCCAGAAGTTCCGTCATTCTTCCCTTCGTGTTGTCGATGTCAAAAAGCTGGCCCTTCTGGCGCAGCGTTTTTCCGTAAGTCGGCGGAATATACGGCGTGGCCTCAATCTGCTCAATCGCATCCCGAAGATCCTGGCGCGGCGGGAGGCCCCGGTCTTTCGACTCCTTGGCCAATCCACTCAGAGTAGGATTAAACACGGAGTTCTTCGCGCTGATCTGCCGGATCTCGTCCTCGATCGCCCTGTCTCGAAGAGTTTGGCGCTCCTTGGTCACCCAATTCTGAAGCCGGTCAACCGTCGGATTCTGCGGATCCATTTCGTGCAATTGCGCCACTCGATTCTCGGCCTGCTCCCAGTTTCCTTTTCTCGCCAAATCAAAGATTTCCAGAATCTCTTCGTCGTATGCGCCGTTGAACGCAATCGGAGGCTTTTTCTTGCTTTTGGCAGGAGGAGGAAGTTCGCGCTTCCCGGATCGAATGCCAGGCTGAGTCGCGGAAGATTCGCTCGCCGATGGCGATGGCGTTGGCGGTTTTGAACTTGCGCGGTTTGATTTGGTTTCCGGAGGCTTGGAAATCTGCCGGCTGCCCGTCGCGGTTTCCGTTCCACTTTGGCTCATACACCCGGTCATTAGTGCAACCGCACAAATTGTGACAAAAACGATTTGATCAAGGTTGACTGCCATAATTGATACTAAAGACGAACCGCTGCTTTTCTGAATTCAGAACGACATCCGCCGCCCCTTGATGAACCCGCCCGGACGCGGCGTGTTCTTCCCGCTCAGCTCACAACCCCGAATCTGCGGGACAGAACAGCGGAATTCGAGCCAAATCTTGAAGCAAATCAGGACTCAGGCGAATTCCGCTTGATGCCGCACAATACCTGCGCCTAGATTCGCGCCGTGGCTCCAATGCTCTTTTTCGGCGTGATGATCACGGCCTACTTCCTCGGTTCCGTGCCGACTGGGTTCCTCGTGGCGCGCACGCGTGGAGTCGATATCCGAGCCGCCGGGAGCGGCAACATCGGAGCAACCAATGTCTTCCGGATTCTAGGAAAACCCGCTGGAATTTTCGTTTTGCTGGCCGACGCCGCCAAGGGAATTCTCGCATGCACCGTGGTAGTTCACTCTGTCGCACAGTTGCTCGGCTCAACGCTATCAACCGAAAACACGGAATCGCTGGCACTGGCGGCCGGAGTCGCAACCATCTTGGGACACAACTATACTTGCTGGCTCGGATTCAAAGGAGGCAAAGGAATCGCCACCTCCGCCGGCGTTCTAGGGGCAGTTGTTCCGCTCGGATTCGCGATTGCGTTTGGCGTGTGGCTGACGGTGTTCGCCATCAGCCGCTATGTATCCCTGGCATCCATCAGCGCCGCCATCGCCTTGCCGATCGGCGTTTGGCTTACCGGTAGCAGCGGGCAATTGATCTGGGTAAGCGCCGGACTCAGCGCGCTTGCGATCTTCAAGCATCGATCCAATATCCGCCGTCTTCTCAGTGGCACCGAGAATCGAATTGGGCCGAAACGCAACCCAGCATCTTCATGAAAATAACCGTACTCGGCGCTGGCGCGTGGGGCACAGCCTTGGCTCGATTGCTCCAGACTTCGGGTCATGCAATAACCCTTTGGGGGCACGACGCGGACCACTTGAAAGCAATGCAAGCCGAGGGCTGCAATTCTCGATATCTTCCCGGAATTCCACTGCCGGCTGACTGGACGATCGACAGTGATCTCAACCGTGCGATCTCGCGGGCCGAATGCGTCATTGTGGCGGTTCCATCAAAGGCGTTTCGCGAGGTCACCAGATGCCTGTCATCATTTGATGGGATCGTCGTCAGTGTCACAAAAGGCATCGAACATGACACCGGACTCTCGATGTGCGGAGTACTGGGAACAACAGCCAAAAATGCGAGTCTCGCAGCCCTTTCCGGTCCAACGCTTGCGCTTGAAGTGGCGCGTGATATTCCGACGGCCGCCGTTGTGGCAAGCGGCACCTCAGCGGCCGCGCAAACAACGCAGGGCCTTTTTCACAAACCCGCGTTTCGTGTCTATACGAGCAGCGATCTAATCGGTGTCGAACTGGGCGGCGCACTGAAGAACATCATCGCGATTGCCGCCGGAATGTGTGACGGCATGGGCTTCGGTGATAATTCTAAGGCGGCGCTAATCACTCGGGCGATCGTTGAGATTCGCCGATTGGGTGTTGCATGCGGCGCGCTGGCTGACACGTTTTCCGGACTCAGCGGCCTCGGTGATTTGACCGTAACCTGCTTCTCCCGCCTGAGCCGGAATCGAAGTTTGGGAGAGCGCCTGGCCCGTGGCGAGACGTTGAGCGAAATACAAGCCAGCACGATAACCGTGGCGGAAGGTTTGCCGACCGCCAGATCGGCATATGAGCTGGCTCGAAAGCTACACGTGTCCACACCCATCATCGACGAAGTGTACGCGATGCTTTACGAAGGCAAGAATATCGCGAAAGCGCTCCGGGATCTGACACACCGCGATTCGAAAGCGGAAGACTGATTCCTCGCGCGCAAGCGACTGTGAATTCATTTTCACCATAGAGGACGATGGTTGTGTTGACCATCGAGAAAGATCCGCGCGAGGTTTTCGAAGCGTTGGAAGCCGTAGCAAGCGGCTACCTGGTCAAGCTGAAGTCGCTCACTAAAGTGCTCGAAGCATTTCCGGATGTGCTCGCTGGTGGCACACCGATGTCGAGTTCAATCGCACGATTAGTCGTCCAGACTTTCAACGAACATGGACATTCCAAGCGTCAAACCTCCAACGTTTCCTCACTTTAGAGAGAAATACTGGAGTTGCTGACGCAAGGTTACCGCAACGAAACTGGGGATTAGCCTTTCCACGACGAAAGCGCAGGCTCGGTATGAACATGATCGTTGGTGACGGGAACGGGGCGGTATTGGAATAGGCGGAGTTGTTGCCGCAGGCATCGGAGGCGCGAACCCGATAGTAATAGGTCGTCGCCGGAAGCAATCCGGTGTTGGAATAGGTCGTGACATTCGCGCCGGTCCGGATGGCGGGATTGGAGTCATGCACTAGGTCGCCTAGAACCGGGAAAAGCGAATCCGCACAGGCGAGCAGGTTACAAAGGCCGCGCGCGGCCACGTAGCGGGTGAACGGGTCAGAGGAGTCCAAGTTCTCGTGAAGAACCGCTTTAATGCCCGTTCGGTCCGGGCTGATTCGGCCGATGGCCTCGGCCGCGTGCACTCGGACATAGGGCTCCGGGTCTGAAAGAATGTTCAGGAGTTCTGGCACCGCCAGGCGCGCGTCGGGGCCGATCTCGATCAGGGTGCGAGCAGATAGGTGGCTCTCGAGAATTGGGTTATCCAAACCCTCAGTCAAAATGGGAACGATGCGTTTGCATTGGGATGGGTCCACCTTCCAGAGAGCCTGGGCTGCGTGCCAGCGAACAAAAAAACGCGGGTCGGACCGGCCGGCCGGCTTCAAAAGAGCGCCGTTTTCGAGCGGCATCAAACCAGAACCGTTCGAGAAGGTCTTGAGAGACGGCTGACCACTACCGTCCGTCAGGGTCGAGTCGATGCCGTGCCGGGTACTGTGGAATTGAACGATCAAAAACAGAACGACGACTGCGAGTCCATAAACTCTCCATTTCCAAAGGCGACCCTCCGCGATCTTTGCGATTTTGGACGACATAACCGGAACCGGGGTTCCGTCATATTACGGGCTCAATAAATCGTCCCGACTGAACTCTGGCAATAGAAATGAGGATCCCGAATGATCTCCGCAGGGAGTCAACATCGACTCAAAATCTCCTTGGGCGACTCGGCGACAAGCTGCCTCGAGCAAATGGTAACCGCTCTTCAATGACTGGCCGGTATCGCTCAGGCGCAACTACGGCGCCTCGATTAAGATCCACGTCGCGTCATTCGCCGGCACTTTAACGGATACTTTGATCGAAAAATCCCGTTCGAGGCGATAGTCCCGCGCGGCTCCCTCTTCGATGCGGACGCGAGCGATTTCTGTCAGTCCGGTGTAGTACAAAGGCAGCCGAATATCGCGTGTCACTTCGACCGGAAGCGGATTATAGACCATGGCCAATCCACAACGCTTTAGCGCCGGATTCACGTGCAGCAAACAATCGACATCGCGCCCATCCGCACGCCGCACGTGGATAACATCGGACTCCAGGATGTTGCGATACCGTTTGAACCATGCGACCTGTTGTTTCACAAGAACACGCGTCGCTTCGCTGTCATAAAGCCGCGGGCCTCGATAACAGGCTTGCACACCCGCACCCAGATTGTTCAATAAATGCGCTTTGTAGGTGTCCAGATGTTCGGACAACGGTTCGATCGTCGCCGCTGCTCCCCCGCCGTGGTACTCGGTCAAGGGAACGAACATCCAGCCCATCGATGGTGTTTTCTCCCAAGTACCATCAAAAATGTTCTGCCGTCCCAAGATGATTTGTTGATGCCGCGGCAACGACCAATTCGTTTCGCGATATCCCATTCCGGACTTGGAGGAACCGGCCAAATAATAGCTGTCTGGAACGTTAAGGTACACGCCGCGCTCCCGGCACCATCGGTAAAGTTCGGTCATCCGCTGCCATTGCGTCCATTGCGAATCTTCCAGCCCGCGATGTCCGGGGTGTGTAACCGATGCGCAAACGTCGCCAGGATAATTGCCGTCGTGTTCAAGCAAATCAAACCCGGTTTGCGCGATGAAGTTGGTCAGGTTTCTAAAATAGCGGCCGGCCCAAACACTCCCCAGGCAAGGCGAATTCCCAAAGATGGCGCCACCTGTCTTTCCAGTTTTCGGATTTATCACATCATTCTCATCGTCGATTCGGCGGCTGGCCAAAAGCGAGTAACCGCCCACCTGAATGCCCTTCGAGTGGGCGTAATCGACATCCTCCTTTATCCGCGCCAGATAGTCTGGACGGTCATTCTCCATGTTCAATCGACTGCCGAAAGTATAAATGATCATTTCAAATCCGACATCGGCGCATTGGTCCACCGCGTCACGGAAAGTTTGTCGATCCGATCGCAAGACGTGCATCATGAGCGGGTTTTCCGTCACCCACGGAGCCACCGTTCGAAACAAACGCCTCAAAGCCAATCCCTGCCGTTCGCGGTTGTCGCTGTCATGCACAACCACAAACGTGCGAAAGCTCGTAAAATCGGAGCCTGGTTCGATGTGCGCCGCAGGCCCGATTGGAGGGCGGCTGACCACGAGAGCGGGCGTCAACCGCTCATAGTTCACTTGCGAACTGTATTCCGGATCCGGCAGCCATCGGGTGGTTCGATTGGAACCTACCGGGTCCATGCCTCCAAAGCTGTAGTCGCTGAGCAACTGCAACCAGGGCTTTTTCCAGATTGCCGGATCGACTCGATCCACCATCGACTCCACTTCCACAACAGCAAGCAGTTCATTGGTGAAGGAATCTAACCGCACCGCCCGATCCCGTCCGTTATGGATCACGAGCCATTTCGCCAAAATCGGAGTGCCATCGTAGAGCTCGTAATGCACGCTCACGCGAAGCCCTTTCAACTCTGGCGCCGTACTTTCATAAAGCATGGCGAGACCCACGCCCGGGGGAGGCCACGGGCGATCCTCCCCATGGCGTGATCGTTTCCAGACAATCCGTGATTCAACGTCTTTGACATCGAATCCCACACACCGAAACACCTCTGGTTTTGTCTCAAGCTGATCGATCCATTCCGGCAGCAAGTAAGCATGATTCGGCTGGCCGGTTAATCCGCCGATCTCCCACTCTTTGCCGTCCACGGTCGCAAGAGCCTCCGGCTTGACCGCGCGAATGACACTCGCGCCCGTCATGCGATTCAGGAATCCGACCGTCGCGCCATTGGGCCTTGCGCGGAACGTGCGCTGAACGAGTCCGTTATCGAGAATGATTTCACCTTCCGTTTCTCCTCGGAAAACAGCCGCTTTTCGCGCGATCGAATGGACTAGCCAATCAACGCCAACCGCTGTCTCATCCTCGGGCTGGCGCTTTGGCAACGCACGCCAGGCACGGTGAAGCGGGTCAGAATCTTCGGCCTGCGGAGTGACCGCTTTTAGCGAGTTCGCGCGGATGAATTCAATAATGGGCGTCGAATCATCAAGTCCGTGCGGGTGATGCCCGATTCCAGGCTTTCTAATGAGCATGACCGCGCCACCCAGCTTCTGGTAACGTTCGGCCATCACGGCGGTATTCTCCTCGTAAGGCACAACTTCGTCGGCATCGCCAAAAACATGCAACAGCGGCACTCCCGCCTTGGCGAGCGGCTCCAATCGATCAATTGGGTTTTTCTGGTACGCCAGTGCCTCGGCATCGGACGCAAACCCATAGCGCGCCAGCACAAGTTTCCAATCGCGGGGGCTCCCCTTCCCCGTCCCTCTCCCGCCCGGCCAGCTCTTAAAATCGCACACCGGCGCGTCGCCATAAATACAGGCGACGTGCTCGGGATTTTCAGCCGCCCAATTATAGACGTAAAGCCCGCCTCGGCTCAGTCCGACCAAAGCTGCTTTGCGGAAGAACCCGTAGCGCTCGGTCAGCTCCCGGTAAAACACGTTCCAATGCCGAACGGCCTCGGGAGCCCCAAGCATGTCCGGAACGCTCATATAGACGATGTGAAATCCTTCCCCTAACAAGGCGATGTCCGGCGCGGGTTTGTGTCCAAAAAATTCCCCGTGCCAAACCCACGGCCGCCCCGGCGCAGGTTCCTTTGGCACGACGACCAATACGGGCTTCCCATCGACCACGAAGTCGTATCGATCATATCCGTTCCAGTCTGATCGCCGCCCAGGAAACGGCGCGACGCTGGCTTGAAGGCGCAGCGCCAGAGTCAACGGCGTCATCAAACCGCGGATCTCACTCTCCAAGTCCGCGGCTTTCGCAGCCGCCTCCTCCACCGGCAAACCACGATTCATGCCGGGACGCTCGTGCCCAATCGATGTCAAACCGGAATCCGTGAGAACGCGCTGCCGCTGGCGGATCTTTTCCATCAACTTCAAAGCGCGCCGATTCGAGCTCAATTCCGGGAATTGGAGCAAATCGAGACCCGCCTCCAAATCCTGCCGAGGCACAGTCGCCAGAAGCGTTTCTCCTTCATAGAAATCATACCGGTCCGATAGCAAGCCGGAGACTTTTAATCGATACCGATTGAACCGATCCGCCATTCCTTCCAGCTCAATCGAACGAGCGTCCCACTTTGGGTCCATTGGAGCGGGTATCCGACTCACCCATTGGAAACGAATCTCGCCCTTGTCCCGCTCGATGTTTGACACCATGCCAGAGACTGCTCGTCCGGTTCCGGCATCCAACACAGCCGCGTCCGCGTCGGCAGGCACACCCCACGCCTCGAGAAGCGCTTGGGTCATGAGCCAATGTCCCGTTTCATTGGCATGCACTCCGTCTCCCGCAAACAGAAACTCCGGACGTTCCGAGCGGCGGACGGCCAAGTGTCGATTCATCGGACCGTGGATATCAACCACCGCCCAGCCCTTCGCCCGTTGATCCAACAGCCATTCGGAGAACCGGTCCAACACTCCGTTATATCCCTCGAACGGTTGCGGATAAAGATCCAGCCCAGCCGGAAGCGTTCGACCCTTCAACGGAACCGGATCAAACGTCGGCGGGGTCAAGTGAATGATCTTCGCGCCCGATGCCAAAACCGCTTCGTGCAAACGCATTATCCCGTTTCGAAATCGCTCAAAGCGTTCGTCGCTGATCGGATAGTAAATTCCATCGTTCATCCCATAGCAGGCTAAGACTAAGTCTGGATGGGACCGGTCCAATACTCGCGCTAACCGCTCGTGCAGATCAGGCCGGGGAAACCGTCCGCCGGCATGTCCAGGTTCGGAGAGACCTGAGACTGTTTCGCTCGGCAAACCTAAATCGAGAAACTTGACCGATGTTGCGGGAAATCGAGTGCGATAAAAGGCTTCGAGATAAACCGCGTACTGTCCGCTGTAGGTAATGCTGTCACCCAGAAAAACAACGTTGCGCGCATTCCCGAAGCCCGGAAGAGAACCATCCGCTCCCTGCGCCACCGGCAATCCCAAGAGACCGAACGACCAACACAATCCGATCCGGACAACGATCTTCGCAATGGATAGGAATCTCATGGCGTAATTCTATGCCGGTCCCTCGCCCTCCTGCCGAGTCTTTTCCTCTAAAACGCCGGATAGAAAAGCTCGAATTCCTTGATCGCCAAGGCGCGCCGGCTACTCGGGGATCTCAAAATGTTTAGGGTTCAGAGTCGCACCGATCTTGTAGTCAATGGTTTCTCCCTCGAAGAATAATTTCTTATCGTAGATTAGCTTGAACTTCGCCGGCGCGTACGATGTGCGGCCCGTGTAGAACGCTTCTCTTAGAACCGGCTCGGAGCCATGCTGCGGTGAGACAACCATCGTTTCGATCTTCGCGATCAGGTAGGTCTCCTTGTCAAAATAGAATTTAATATCGCGCCCCCGCGCACGGCTGGCCGCTATTCCAACGGTTTGCCTTCCGTTGACTTCCATACCGTCAATCCTGCTCAACGTATATGCCTTGTCCGTCAAAGGAAACAGTCGTTCGGCCCATGCCAGGCGGGTCTGTTCGAGCCTTTCCTCCAATTGAGCTCCATCGAGTATTTGAAGACCGGCAGGACTCGACACCCAGGCATGCTCACCGCTTGCCGTGATTGTCAAAGCTCCCTCGATCTCTTCACGGTACCAGTCCGGCCATTTGGCGGCATACTGTCCGACGTACGGAATGCCTTCTCCTTCGCCATAGTACGTCCCGGTTTGCATCCACATCATCGGCGTCTTCAGTGCGCGGATACTCCCATCGCCTCCATTGGCCTTGATGGCGAGCTGCAAGATCTTGCGGGCTTCATCGTCGCCAGAGGCACCGTTCTGCGCTAACCCAGTAATGCCGATTAGTAACACCAATATGGGTGAAACTCGTTTCCAGTTCATCTCAATGATCCTCTTCTGTTATTCCGAAACTGGGAGGGTGAGGCTCCAGCCGAACCCCAAAATCCATCCAAGCTATTTCGCTAAGAGATTCTCGAATACATACGCTTGATCCAGACAACCAACCGCCAAATCAAGGTCGCCATCGCCGTCGATATCACCGAATACCACCTCGTGCGCGGGCGCACTCATTTTCGCTAACCACACCGGCGCCTTCGCGATCACACCGTCCCCCTGTAGAAACACCGAAACGCTTCGTCCACCCCAATCCGCGGCAGCCATATCGAGATCACCGTCCTTGTCCACATCGCGGAAATCGAATCCGTGGTAGCCAGTATCTTCTGCGCTGCGCCAGATCACTTTCATCGTCTTCGAGCCGGTTTGCTGGGTTAACGCCACACTCGCACCAGGAGGGCCCCACGGGCCTTTCGCCAAGAACAACTCCTTGTCGCCATCCTTATCGATATCGATGCAATAGACCCGCTGGCAATGGCGCACTCTCTGGTCGCTATACACTTCCGTTCCTTCGTCAAACTCGCCTCCTCCCCTGTTGGCAAACACGACCACCGTTCCCACCCTGGGGTAAGTGGCGATGATGTCGAGATCTCCGTCGGAATCGAAGTCAGCGAAGATTGCCGACTCGCTATACTGGCGGAGCCCGATCATTCGGCTGACTGTCCTCGACGGCTTGCCATCTTTGTTCTCGAAGATTGCGACGCTGTAAACCGGCAATCCGGACGCCATCAACATGTCAAGGTCGCCGTCGTTGTCGAAATCGCCAAAGTCGATCTGGTTGGCGTCTGTGTAGAACCCCGTTTCCCAGTCGGGAAGAGTGCCAAACCGCGCGGTTCCCCTGCCCTTTTCGTTGATATAAAGCGTGCAGTGGGATTCGTGGGTGGCAGCCAGGTCCATCAAACCATCTTTGTTGAAGTCCAATACAGAGATGTGATCGCAATCGGTTGTTTCTTTGGAATTCCAGAACGGTTTTGCCGCCAGTTTGCCGCCTTCATTCTCAAAAACAACCCAGCGCCTTGGATTCGGCGCGCTGGTTACCAGATCCAAATCACCGTCTTGGTCGATATCAAGCAATCGAGCATTGCCGTCACCTCCGCAATTCGCACTTCCACTCGTCCAAATTGGATTGGCGGAGAACATCTGAGCGGCGTCATCTGCCCTCGATGCACCCGTCTCAGCAACAATCCGAGGCGCACCGTCAGCAAACTGGCTCGTGAATGCGGCCACTAAAATCAACCCACGTAAGACAACTTTCACAACATTGATAGGATTTCTTTTCATTCTAAAAACCCGATGTCAGCCCGCTGACAGTGACAAATGAAAACTTGCTATATTCGTTTCGAGTCGAGCGGACTCAGTCTATCAACAAATAGACAAGACTTGCTCATCTTTTGCGGCTTGACTGACCGTCGCAGTCCGAAGGTGTTCGGACAAGCAAAAAGCCGATTCGGCTCCGGGTCCGGGTGCATCTCCGACTCGTTGGTAGAGTTGCATCGTGCAATCGGACTGTGGACTGTCCCAGTCCGCAGCGCGTCAGGCGAGAGGAGACCGTGGAACAAAATCCGAAGGTTGTGGCAAATTTGGGGCGCAGCGGTTTGAGACAAACCGCGGTCCAATCTGAAAACGGACCGCGCCTTGTCCCAAGGCGCAGCGATCCCGACAAAACAGATGCATCAGCCTGTTTCCGATGCGAGGAGTATTTTCCAGGTGCTGCGGGCTGGGACGGCCCGCGGTCCAACGATCGATCAAAAAAGTCGGAGATGCATTGCCCAGGTCCTGCCCAATAACGGTGGCGGGCAGATTTGTTGAACTTTGAGACATGATCCGGATTCAGTGCCCTGCATTCGAGTTCATGGAGAGCCCCGACCTCCGAAGATTGGACATGAATCGTGGCCACGAACCGGATCGCGGTGTTTACATCGCTTCAACGTTCGAACGTCATGCGACCAATGACATTGAAGCGGCGTGAACGCCGCGGTCCGCATGACGGGTTCATCGAGAGGGCGGACTCAGTTTCCATTCGCCCCCGATCCGCCTGAACGGCATGCTGAACTCTTCTGGAATTTCGTACCCTTTTGACAACATCTGAACTCCCAAAAGAACTTCTTCAGCGGAGATAATCCTTTCCCCGGCGATACGGAGTTCTCCGAATCCATTAGCCATGTTTTTACTCTGTCGGCTGAAATCGTCGGGCGTTCCCAGGTTAAAAAACTTGCCCGCCTCATCGGATGACCAACATCGTGCAGCGGTAGCAGGATCCCCTTGCTTCATCGCCCAGAACATTGTGACAAGCGTCGCTTCCGGGGTCGCTTGCCCGGAGTTCTGAAGTTGTTCCAATGTATATGAAGGTCGCGGAGCCGCAGACGTGGCTGATGGCGACTCTTCGAGTTTAGCAACAGCGACGGTCAGACGTTCGTTTTCCGCGCGGAGCCCGTCCAGATCTTTGGTCTGTTCGCGCAATTGGCGGACCTCGTTCCTGAGTTTGTGGAGATCGCGCGTCTCGGTTTTGAGCCGATGGACTTCCGCGTTCTCTGCTCGCATTTCGTTGATTGAGAGTCCTTCGGCGGAAAGCTTCCCGGCCCCTTGAAGTTGAAGTTCCAGAGCCTGATTCTCACGGCGCAGGCTGGAGACTCGCTGCCAGTAAAACCCGGTTCCGGCAGCCGCGGCGAGGAGCAGAGCGCCGAACCAAATGTTTGGGCTAGTTAAGAATTTCATTTTTTCGCTCAGTAATCCATTTGCCACCCTTGAAAACGACCTGAACATTCGATCCAAGCTGCTGCACACTCCCGTCTCCGAGAGTCACGTTGTTATGGATCGGGCAACGAAAGAGAACCTCTTGCGGGTCAAATTCGGCGGCCCCGGGTGAAAGAAACTCATAGCTCGATTGGTTGGGCGCGAATTGGGTCCGGTCTTCCGCGGCCGTGCGGGCGGTGTCGGAAGGGCAAAGCAGAAGTTTGGGTGTAGCTAGCTCGGCTTTCATTTCTAGAAAAGTGGACGGCACAGCATCACCGTGTACGCTCCCCCAAATACGAGCTGCCAGACCAAGGTTCTTGAGGTTGTTGACACACTTGATCCGAAACGCCTTCTCTTTCATATCGTCCATTCCACCTACCCGGGCGAAAAATTCTTCGCTGGTCTCGGAATCGCGCCGACGCGCCAGCCTTGCGGAGAGATCCTGGTTCTCAATTCGAATGCGATCAATGATCGGCAAGAGAACCTGAAGATCCGCGATTTCTTCGCGCAGTTGCGCAAGTTCGTCTTGGTCCTTGCGGAGCCGATCCAATTCTTGGTTCTCTGCCGCCAGACGCTGAATTTCCGCGGAATTGTTTTGGCGGGAATCCTGTTCCGCTGCTCCCGCACGGAGCGAACGATTCGCCGCCTTCAAACCAGACAGTGTGCTCGATTGCGCAACCAAAACGGCGGTGCAGCAGACCAGAATCAGCGCCGCGCCAAAAGCTGGGAGCCATCGCCTAAACCACGGATCGGCACCTCGCTTGGGAGCAAGCGATAGCAGGGCTCCACGGAGTGTCGCCCCACCAGTAATTTGGAATGGTTCACAAAGGAGTCTGAGTATTCACATCTGCTTACCGGAACCGCACAGCTACTCAAATCCGCCGTTCAAGATGACAAAGAACTGCCGTGGGTTACTCGTGAAAATTCCCGTCGCGCGGAGCGGGGAAATATTTCCCAAGCGCGGATCAAATGCAACGAACTGCCAGTTGCTAAAATCCGCCGTGAAAAACGCGTAGTGAATTCTGTTCACATTTACCGAATAGCTGAGAAGCAGATCATTTCCGGAAAACCCGAGCGAACCCGCGACCGTACCGACCTGCGGCAAGGGAGGCAACACTTCCCTGAAGTCGAACCCCTCGGCCTCCGCACCGATTCGCTGTATTGTGATCTCATTCATATAGACTGTGTCATTCGGTCTCTCTCCAAAGCCCACAGGGGTGCTTCCGATTGCCTGAACAACCTCCAATCCCTCCACGACTTCGCCAAACACCGAATGCACATCATCCAGCCACGGAGTCGCGGCGAGTGTGACAAAAAACTGGGATCCATTTGAATGCCGTCCCGAATTCGCCATCGAAAGCATCCCGGCTTTGCCATGCCGCAATTCCGAATGAAACTCATCCTTGAAACGATACCCCGGGCCATCGTCCCCCTTGCCGTTTGGCGAACCTCCCTGAATTACGAATCCCTTGACGACTCGATGAAATGTCAAACCGTCATAGAATTTCCGGCGTGCAACTGTCGGGTTCGAGAAATCAATCCATTCCCGGGCGCCTTCCGCAAGCGAGACAAAATTTGCGACGGTTCGAGGCGCGCGCGTGAAATCGAGACTGGACCAAAACACACCCTGGCTCGTGTCGAATCGCGCGTACAATCCGGGCGCCACAGGGGCCGCAACCGTGTTCCCGCATACCCATAAAAATCCAATAAGGAACGGCAAACCCGCAACCCTCGCTTTCACTTTCCTGAAACGCCATTCACACCGTGTTCGATCGTTAAAATGCATGGTCATCAATTCCTGTTACTCTCGAATTCCCCAGTGCGCCTGCCTCAGAACCGCGTGTGGATTCCCCTCAAGTTTTTCATACCAAACCGTTACAAGTGTCCCATCACCCAGCTCAACCGTGCTTGGATAGCCGAGATCGCCCGACGCTCCGTCGCTCGAAACAACCATCGCCGGTGACCAGGAAACTCCTTCATCCGAGCTGATGCGAGCCTGATTGCCAAACGGCGGCCGGCGGTGCCCGTAGGTCATCAGCAACCGTCCGTCACGAAGCCGCAGCAAAAATGAAGGGAGCCCCCAAACGACTATGGAATGCGGAACGCTCCACGTCCTTCCTCCGTCGCTTGACTCGGATTGAAGCGTTTCCCCTTGATTCGGTGAATTGTGATTCCGGATATGCACCACGAGGCGGCCGCTCGGTGCCTCGACGCCGTGCAATTCGTGGTAGTTCGCGGCATCGTCTCCATCACGAGTCGGAATATTCGCAAGCCAGGCCCAGGACTTTCCGTCATCGGCGGACTGGCAGACGCCCCCCCGCCGCTGCCCCGTCCAAAGCTCTTTGCCGGCGTAAAGCAACCGTCCATCCGAAATCTCGAATGGGCCGTGCGGGCTATTGACTGTACTCGGGTACGGTTTGAACCATGAAATCCCGCCATCCTCGGACCTTAACATCCACTGGTTTAACTCCGCCTTGCGGTGCGCCGGTGAAAGGCGATCATTCACGGCATGCCAAGCCGCCAGTCTCTTCTCGTCCCAGGCGCCGGGCGTCCCCTGTTTCTTAGAGAGCGCGGCTTTCAACGAATCTTCATACGCGAGCGAGCTAAAAGTTGTGACTAAGAGGGTGCCTTTTGCGGTTTCTAAAATTCCCGCGTCCCGATCGTCGATCGCTCCGTCGAGCAACACACGCGGCCAAGTCCAATGTTCCCCATTATCGGTGGATTGCATCAGTTCGACCCTGCCAAACGGGCACACATGGCTTTCCCGACCGCCGGAATAAACCAAAAGGAGCTGGCCGTCCCTCCGTCGAGTCAATGTCGGCCATCCGTGATACAGATCCGGACTTCGGCTAATCACCCGCAGATCGATTATTTCCGCGCGAAGGGCGGCTGAAAAAAGGCGACGGACATCCAGATACGCGCCACCCAAGACAATGCCCGAGTTTCGCAAAAATCTTCGCCGTGTAACCATCGATGCGCGATCAACATTCATAACGCCGCTGATCGATACCCATCAAGCAATGCATTTCAATCCTTAAGTTCACGCGGCGAGATTCGCCCAGCCCGATCCGTCAGTTCTGCGAAACTCATGATCGAGTGCGCGAGCCGGCATTCCGATCAAAAACAAGACTCGACGTAAATGCCGCAATCACACACGCCGCGACACCGACAAACCCAAATAACAAACTATGAACCGGGACACCCCAGCACGCACATGAAGAACTGCAAGTTCCGTGGAATTTCGTTGCGAACTTCGAAACGAATTATGCGCGCTAGACTGACGCGTTTTCCGGCAATCCAACGCCAAAGCGGTGAGTCGATCCGCTCGTCACCGCAGTCCAAGACGCTCCCGCGCACAGCCCGCAAATCCGCCTCAACGCCTCCCTACCGAGATTCACCCATTTCGGTGCCTGCACCTTGAACAATCTTAACGCCTGCGGAGCTCCCCAACCGATTTGCTCCAGCTTCAATCATCGCGATCGCCGTTTTCGAGTCCCGAATTCCTCCCGCCGCCTTGATCCCAAATTTCTCGCCGATAACTTCGCGAAGGAGCTTTACGTCGTCAATCGTTCCATTCGAAGAGCCGAATCCGGTGGACGTCTTGACGAACTGAGCACCGGAATCGAGAACGAGTTTGCAGGCGAGTACTTTTTCATCGCGAGTCAACAGGCAAGTTTCCAGGATGACTTTCACAGGCCTTTCATCAGCGGCATCCACAACATCCCGAAGTTCCCTGAGGACATGCGCGTGATCGCCATCCTTTAGGCGGCCGACATTCATTACGACGTCAATTTCATCCGCGCCGCTATCCACCGCGGTTTCCGTTTCGTAGCGTTTTGCATCGGAATCCGCGGTCCCCAAAGGGAATCCTACCACCGTCACGACATTTACGTCGCTTCCCTCCAGAAACGCGCACGCTTCGATCACGCGGGAACCGCTGACACAAACCGCATGGAACTGATGTTCCATGGCCTCCAAACAGATCCTCCGAACGTCCTCGCGTGTCACCGCCGCTCCGAGGAGCGTATGCTCGATGAACCGGGCCAGATCTTTAGGATCCATCGGGGCGGGCATGCTCATTTTGGAAGCAAATCGCCAACCATCGTTTTCTCTTCTCGAAGTTCATTGATGGAGGCATCGATCTTCGATCGGCTGTATTCGTTGACGGGCAATCCTTGAACGATTTCGAGCGTCTTCCCATCGCTCCGAACCGGAAACGATGAAATCAGGCCCTCATCCACACCGTAGCTGCCGTCGGAGCAAATACAAAGACTGTGAGAATCGTCCGCACGAGTCGGGTTCACCACGGAAGAAACGGAATCGGTGATGGCATTCGCGGCGCTACCGGCACTGGAAGCCCCTCTCGCTTTTATGATTGCAGCGCCGCGCTGTTGCACTGTTGAAATGAAATCCCCTTTCAGCCACGCCTCGTCTTCAATGGCGTCAGCAGCGGATCGTCCTCCGATCTTCGCATTGTAGAAATCGGGATATTGAGTGGCGGAATGATTACCCCAAATCGTCATGTTCGAGACTGCCGTCACATCGACACCCGCCTTCCTCGCCAATTGGGATTTGGCGCGGTTTTCGTCAAGCCGGGTCATTGCAAACCATCGGTCCTTCGGAACATCCGCGGCATTATTCATGGCGATTAAACAGTTCGTATTGCACGGGTTGCCCACGACGAGCACCCGAACATCACTCGCCGCGTTTTTCTGAATGGCTTGCCCTTGGCCGATGAAAATCTTGCCGTTGATGCCGAGCAAATCCTTACGTTCCATTCCCGCTTTGCGCGGCACACTTCCCACCAGGAGCGCCCAATTTACCCCTTTAAATCCTTCACCCAGGTCTGCTGTCGGCACGACGCCTTTGAGCAAGGGAAAGGCGCAGTCGTCCAGCTCCATGACCACTCCTGTCAAAGCCGGCAACGCCGGTTCAATCTCGATCAAGTGAAGAATAACCGGCTGGTTGGGTCCAAACATTGCGCCGGAAGCAATGCGAAAGAGCAGCGCGTATCCAATCTGGCCGGCAGCGCCCGTCACAGCAATTCGAATCGGTGTCATAATTGTCAACTCAGTTTTTCAAACATCTATTTCTATTTTCGAAGAATCACTATAGGGACGGAAAATTGGGTGACGCAAGCGGGAAGCAATTTGAAAAAGGCCGTTGAAAACTTTCACCCGCCACACTAGCTTTGCGGAGCATGTTAGAAGATCGTTTTTATATGCGGCGTCCATCGTACCAGCCGCAGAGGTCATTAGCGGTGACGTTGATGATCGCAAACACGGTTATTTTCGTTCTCCAAAGCATTCTCGAGCATTACAAGCCGGAGCTCTATGTCACCTTCGAGAATATCTTCGCCCTGAGCACGCGGGGTCTCGCTTCGGGATACCTTTGGCAGTTTCTGACCTTCCAGTTCATGCATGCCGGTCTTTTTCACTTGTTGTGTAACACGATCGTCTTTTATTTTTTTGGACGGGCCATCGAAGATACTCTGGGCCGGAACTCCTTCCTGAAACTCTATTTGTTGAGCGGTGTGATCGGGGGAGTGTTTCAGATCGCGCTCGCCCTGCTCTTTCCAACTGAATTTGGAGGGGCCGCCGTCGTTGGCGCTTCGGCAGGAGGATTTGGGCTGGTTGCAGCCTTCGCCTTATTGTTCCCTGAAAGGCAAATTACGTTGCTACTTTTTTTCGTTCTCCCAATCTCTATTCGCGCTCGAACACTCCTGTGGTTTGCGCTGGGACTCGCTCTGTTCGGCATCATTGTGCCTAGCCGCGTTGCGGACGGGGCTCATCTGGGGGGGATTCTCACCGGATTGGCTTATGTTCACTTCATTGTCCGAGGAAGTCCGCTGCCGTTCACATTCCCATCCTTTCGCGCACCGAGGAAGCGCCAGCCCGAGCTGGTCTCGACCATTGCGCCGAAAAAAGGTCTTTGGCAGCGTTCATCAGATTCCGCTGATTCCGAAGAAATCCCACCTGGAGAGTTCATTTCACGCGAAGTGGACCCCATCTTGGACAAGATTTCGGCGCATGGAATTCAGAGCCTTACCGATAAAGAGCGGAAGATTCTGGAAGACGCGCGAGCCAAAATGGCAAAACGGTGAGAGGTCCTTCTAAAACAACCACTTTCGAAAAACAAACTGCGAGGAAGGCCATCTCCACCAGATCCGCGACAACGGGAGGGTGAGACTCTGTCGAACCCTGAAATCCTCATTAGAGTGACCGTCTCCGAAGCCGTAGGTTGTGGGTTCGCCCCCGCCCCGCGCACCATTTCTTACACAGGCTCATTCACCGGAAAAGCCGAATTCTTCAAAATCAAGACGCGCAATCGTCCAAGGTGTTGGACTCTTCCGCATTCCCGCGCATCGAGAATCGCCATCACACAACCGCACCAGTTTAAGTCGCCGGTTACTGGTTACTGAGAATTCAGATTCGTCCGCCGGAGCCGATAAAAGCCGGACAACGAACCCTCTTCCCTCTCGATCTTGAATTCAGTTACGCCGGCATATGGAACAGCGATTGTCTGAACAGGCTCCCATTCCTGGAGGTCTCTCGAAAATTCGAGATGCACTTGGATTCCTGCAGGTCCTGAAACTCTAAATTGCATCAACGGAGTTTTTGCGAGTTCCGAAATCGTCAGAATCTCCAGATTGAGCTTGTTGACCGAGAAACTGGCTTTCTTCTTCGGCGGAGATTTCAGCCATGTTAACGCATCCTGGAACAGGTCGATCGATCCAAGGAAATTGCCACTTTGAATCAAAGCCCGTCCCTGGCTGACAAGGGCCTTAGCAGCGTCAATGTTCTGAGAATCCTTCGGTGTCGAGGCAATGTTCTTCGCATTGGACACCGCTTGATCTGCGACAGCAGCCCCGGCGAGCGCTAGTATTCGCTTCTCGTTCGTGAAATCGAGAGATGGATCGGCAGCTTTTGCGGCATCGAGTGCTTCAATCGCCGCTCGAATTTTCACCAATGCCGCATTGAAGTTTCCAAGGTCGATCTGATCCGTAGCGCCATTGTTCGCGGAGCCCCCGTTGTTCCCGATCAACTGATCGATCGCGTCTTGAACGGCTTGCGCCGCTGCCGGACTCAAAGTGCCGTTGTTGAGTAGGTCGGCCAATCCGTCCGCCAGATCGGAAACGCCTGTTGCTGGAACCACAACTCTGACCGTCCGTTGAGCTGAGCCGTCCGTATTATAGCCATCTGTAACAGTAAGTTGAACATCGAAGCCTGAGCCGATCGTTGATGGCGAAACGAAAACATGTTCTGCGTCAATCGATTGACCCGGAGCAACTGCGCCCACATCCGTAGTCGTTCCGTCTCTCCATTCGACCCCCGCAGTGTGCGAGTCCGGCTGATCGGGATCTCTAAAGCTGCCTGTGAGGAAGATCCTCTGGCCGACAAAAACCGAATCGTTCACTCCGATTACACGCCCCACGTCATCCACGACCGAGTCGATGGCGACAACTGGCGGATCGTTTATTGGTGTCACGTTGATCGTTACCGTGTTCGGTGTGGCATCGAGATTTGCTCCCCCGTCTGCGGTTCCGCCGTCGTCCTGCACTTGAAAGGTGAAGCTGGTATAAGGCGTGCCATTGGCGTCCTTCAAAGGTTCAAACGTCAGATTCCCTGCCGTGATCTCCGCCTGCATAACAAAGTCGCCGGCATGGATCTCCATTTCGCCGACGTGCAGAGTTCCTGCGCTTTGCACGGTTGTGATCTTCACCCCGGCGAATTGGTTTGCGGACGGCGGCGTGAACACCAGGGAGAATGGCCGGTTTGAAATTCGCGGACATATTCGGCACGTAA
>JAQBVM010000419.1 GCA_027623095.1 Verrucomicrobiota bacterium | reverse complement strand
GGCCAAACGAATCTTCCTCGGGACCCGCTTCCCGGACTCGGGGGACCTCAGCCTACGCCAAGGCTATGGCTGATAGAAAAGGGGTCAACCCATAGCATGGTTCGTTTTGAATCATTTTAGAATCGTCCCTGTCGGCGCATCCGATCGCTTTGCTTTCGCCATCCATTGATGTAAGCGCGCGTTTGCGCTTTTCGATGTTCCCAGATTCAGGCGTGCGGCGATGCCTTTGATCGAGAGCGTTGTCTCCTGACGCAGCCGCGCTCCGATCCCCAGCTTCGCCGGATCGCTTTTGCGCCGGATTGCCAATTCGCTCTCGCTCCACCCCAGCCGAGCTAATTCCTCCGCGATGATTCGCTCGGCTCGGGCTTCGGCGCTCTCTCGGTGCAGCTCTCCAGAGTGGTGGTCTCCCAGTTTGCCTTCCATCTCTTCGAGCATTCGTTTTCGGAATTGATTCCCTCCTAAACACCAGCCCTGACGCAACGTCTTGAGCGATTCTTCGTCCGCCTCCTCCATCCGCCGTGCTTCCATCCGCTGCTCAAATTCCTCCCGTGCCGACGTCGTATCCGCTGCCAGACCGTGCTCTCCCAGAAGCCGGTCAACCCGGATCCACTGTGGCCGATGCCGCGGTGCCGCCAAATACCATCCCCAGCTGCTCCAAGGATGCGCCAGCAATCGCTCCTCGGTGGCCAGCAAGCCAGCGCGCACCGGGTTCAGATGCACATAGTCACAAGCCGTGCGCAGATATCCGTTGCCGCTTCCTTCCACCAATTGTGCCTTGTACCTGCCGCTGAACACATGGCCAAAGAGCTTGTGGCGGTGGTTAAGCCGAATGGTATAGCTGCTTTGCAGCCATGCCATGCCGTCGACCAAGTTCGCATCGGGCGTCTCCACGACCAAGTGATAGTGGTTGCTCATCAGGCAGTAGGCGTGAATCTGCCATCCCGTTTTCTGACACGCTTCGGCCAACGTCTTCAGAAAATCCTGTCGATCCACATCATCAAGGAATATGTCCTCGCGACGATCACCTCGGCTCATCACGTGATAGATTGCCCCAGCGTATTCAACCCGCAGCCTCCTTGGCATGCGCTGATTTGTACTAGCTTGCTGAGGGTTTCGTCAACCCCGTTTTCCGAACCATGCTATGGGTTGACCCCTTCGTCACAACTCCGGCCGACATAACCACAAACATGGATAAATGGAAGAAAGCAGGTTATGCCCTTTCCGGGGGATCTCTTTATTTTGAGGCCGATCCGTCCTTGATGAACTTTCCAGATTATTCTGCGGTTATGGAAATCGTCCCATCGTACCCTTACTCCCCGGGAAACGTAGGAGTCTGAAATGCGTATTGTAGTCGCGGAAGATGACAGTTTTTCAGCGGACGTGCTGCCAGCGAACCTTCAGGCATTCGGCTACGAAGTGGTCCTCGCTGCGGATGGCGCGGATGCGTGGCATATCCTGCAATCGGACAATCCTCCGCGGCTGGCTCTTCTGGATTGGGTCATGCCGAGCATGGACGGGATTGAGGTCTGCCGCAAGATTCGCCGATCCGGAGGACCCTACGTTTATATTATCCTGCTGACCGCAAATACAGAAACAGCGGATGTCGTCAAAGGCATCGATGCCGGGGCCGATGATTACATAAAAAAGCCCTATGAACCGGAGGAACTGCTCACCGGCTTGCTGAATCGCTCGGCAATCCTTGACGCACTGGACGCCGAGTTCCAGGCGGCGCGGCGCGAAGGCGCCTCGCTGAGCGTGGCTGTGGCCGATCTCGACGCATTCAAGAAGATAAACGACACACACGGTCATTTGGCCGGTGACGCTGTGCTGCGCGAAACGGCCGAGAGAATGCGCTTTTGCGTTCGGTCCCAAGATTCAATCGGCCGCTATGGCGGCGAAGAATTCGTGATCATCTTCCGAAAGTGCGGTTTGCCCGAAGCGGCGGGAACTGCCGAAAGGCTCCGCGAATTCGTATCGGCCGAGCCAATCTTAACCGGCTCGACGGAAATCGCGCAGACCCTGAGTTTGGGAGTCGCGGATGTTCAAGATTTCGAGGACTACGAAGCGCTCCTTCGCGCCGCCGATGACGCTCTCCTGCGGGCGAAACGCGGAGGCCGAAATCGTGTGGAGCTCGCTCGTGGAGTGGCGGAGGACTCAATAGCGCCGTCCGGGCCGCAGCCGATACATGGAGTGTGGGAGCGGCCAACTCCGAATTCTGGACGCGAATCGGGACCATGATCGGCCTGGACAGTTTTCTGTCGCACATACGACATAAACTTGTCCTACCTGTAATCGTAGTTCATGGAGAATGTGATCAGCTTGGCGAGCGGCATCGCATTTGCCACACGATCAGATGGTCCCTCATCACTCACGTTTTAGTGCTTCCATGGGATCCGTCTTTGCTGCGCGCCAAGCCGGGAGAAAGCATGCCGCGAGCGCGACCAGGGACAACAGCGCCGGTGCGAGGGCCAGGGTCATTGGATCAAGCGACGTTATTCCGTAAACGTAGTGGGTGAGGAGCCGGCTGACAGCGAGATAGCCCAGCAGCCCGATTGCCACCCCGATCCCTGCAAGCCGGAAGCCCTGTCCGAGAACGAGCCTCATGACGTCCGCGCCGGTGGCGCCCAACGCCATGCGAATTCCGAACTCGCGTGTCCTTTGACCCACGCTGAACGCCAGAACCCCGTACACACCAATGGATGCCAGCACGACCGCCATGCAACTGAAGATGCCGATCAGAAGCATCGGCGCGCGCCGGTTCGCGAGCGACAGCTCGATGCGCCCCGACATCGTGCCGATGTCGAACAGCGGCTGGTCGGGGTCGATTCCGAGAGCGGCACGCCGGAGGCTGTCTATCATCGAGCCTGGAGGTCCGGAGGTCCGCAATGTGAGACTGAACGTATTCACCGGTCTCTGGATGAACGGAAAATAGAGCGTCTCTTTGCTCATTGAATCGTCGAGGCCGTGATGTTTGACCGGTGCCACGACTCCGACAATCGTCCGCAGATTTCCCGGCCGGTTCGCTCCCCGGTAAATGCGCCGGCCAATCGGATCCTCGCCCGGCCAGTACCTTTCGGCCAGCACACGGTCGATAATCACAACTTGTTCGCTTTCGGGCCGATCCCGCTCGTTGAAGGTTCGTCCGCGAAGCAGGGGGATTGACAAAGTGGAAAAGAACTCGGGAGAGATCGAGCGGAACATTCCGTGAGGTTCCGGCTGCCCTTCGGGGGGCGTAAAGCCATCAATGTGATAGGGGCCCTGGCCGTTTGTGTGGCCGAACGGTAAATTGTCAGTCAATGAAGCTTTCTCGACGCCCGGCAGCGCGGACATCCGGGTTAGAATTTCTCCGGCAAATTGGAGCACCTTTTCATCTGATTCGTAGCGCGCCTCCGGCAGCGTCAGGCGCGCCGTCAGCACGGATGAACTGTCAAAGCCCGGACTCTCCCGCTGAAGGCGTTCGAAACCACGGACGAGCAGCGTCGCTGTCGCGAGCAACATCAGAGACAAGGCGAGTTCGGCCACCACGAGAGCTTTGCGCGCGTGTTGTTGCCGGTTGCCAACCGTTGTGCGGGCGCCAGATTCAGCCAGCGCTTCACAGGACTCACCGCGGCAAACCTGCAACGCTGGCACGAGGCCGAAAACCAGTCCGGTCGCCCCCGCTGTGATCAGCGTGAAGAGGAAGACCGCAAGATCCAGCCGCACCGTGTCTCCACGCGGCAAATCCGCCACGCGGAAAGTTTCCATCATCGACAAGCCGCCCATGGCGACAACTAATCCAAGCACGCCGCCGATGAGGAACAACAGCAGACTTTCCATCAATAGTTGGCGGACAATCCGCCAGCGTCCAGCCCCCAGCGCAAGCCGGATGGCGAGTTCGCGCTCCCGTGCAATTGACCGCGTGAGCTGAAGGTTCGCAACATTCGCGCAGCCGATGAGGAGGGCCGCAAGAACTCCGGCTTGCAGCAGCCACAACATGGCGCGCACCTTCCCAACCGACTCGTCGGCGAGGCCGGATACCGCCCCGGAGAAACCCGTGGACTCGAACCACCCGGACTCCCGCGGCGAACGCTCCAAGTTTTGCCGCACAATAACCGCGCACTCCTGTTCAAGGCCGGCGGCGGTCGCGTCCGGTCTGAGTCTCGCAACCATGTCCGAGTATTCCATGCCGCGTTCGGAATCGCTCCTCTGCTCCGATGTAAACGCGAACGGCACGATCAGCTTCACTTCCGGCGCGGGGAATACAAAACCCTCGGGCATGATGCCAACGACATCGTAAGGTTCGTCATTCAGGCGGATTGATTCGCCAATGACATCCGCTCGCCCACCGTCTTGTTCCATCCAAAGACCGTGAGTCAGCACGACAAACCGGTCCGCTCCCGGCTGCGATTCTTCCGGTGTAAAGACGCGGCCAACAGCGGGATGCGTTTGAAGCGTCGTGAATAGGGACGGAGTGGCCAGAATCCCAAGCACACGAGTCGGGCGCTGGTCCGTCGCGAGATTGAAGCTGTTCCAGCTGAACAATGCGGCACTTTCGATGGATGGCACCGTCAACCTACACTCAGGCAGCCTGCGACACGGGTATGGGCGAATTGCGCTCCGGTGAAGGCGTGTCGGGTCTGCGGCGGGCCTTTATCCAAGCCGGCGCGGAGAATCTCCTAAGACCCTGTGGCCAATCGAAGACGATGAGACGGCACAGTTTATGGGTCGGAATTCGGATCGTCCTACTTCCGTGAAACGAGAGCGGACCGAGATGCTCCATATGAGCCATTGCCAACATGAAAAGCATCCGCTGCTGAAGAATTTGACGAGACTTCGATGAACGAGGCA
>JAQBVM010000056.1 GCA_027623095.1 Verrucomicrobiota bacterium | reverse complement strand
TCGATCAATTTGAGGGATTTGCACCGGTCAGTCTTTCCGGCGGTTTACCCCTGTTTTTTTGAGGTCTGAGCTCCCATCCTCCCCATGAGGCACGAGTTGGGAGGGGGCCGAGGAGAGATTTCCATGAATATTTTCGCGCTTTGAATCTCTGAACCATTGGCGGTGGGGCGACACTCTGTGAAGCCCTGACCTTCCCTTACGCTTGAATCCAGTCAGGGCTCGACAGAGTCTCGCCCCACCGAGGTTCTTGGGGAGGGGAAGAGGTCCTCATCCCTTCTCCATCCGTTGGGCGTATGGATTGCGAAAAGCTCAGCAGACTGCTCAATACTCCAAGGATTTCTTGCGGCCGGGTTCGGGGATCGGATACCGGCCGTTGGCATCCGCCATTAAGAATGCAGGCGATTCCATCGTGAGCTTGTCCGCGCCAGGAGCGTATTCTTCCTCCGCGTTCATCATTTGATCGAAGGTGATTTCCTGTCCGGAGTGCGCCGCTCGCCGGCCCATGGACGCCACGACGCTGGCCTCCACACCGCGCTTGACTTCGTTGTAAGGCCTGTCATTGCGGATTGCGGAGACCAACTCGTCCCATTCGTTTTGATAGGGACTCTGCTGGTCGCTCGGAACTTCGGATGTCCAGATCTGTTTGGATCGATCCGGGTTTTGGCCGCTGAATGTGCTGGAGGGCAGCCCGCAGTCACCATTTTTCGACACAATCGCCGAACCTTTGGTGCCGTGGACGTAACTGTTGTAAATCGATTTGCAACCCACGATGCAGCGTCCATCCATTATAAAACGAGCGCCGTCCTCGAAGATGTATTCAACCGAATACGAATCGAAGTTTTGATCGACGTAAGTTCCACCATTGGGCGATTCCCGATAATGACGCCCCCCGATCGCTTGGGCTGAGACCGGCCACGCGTTCTTCATCCAGCAGAGATGATCGACGTGGTGAATGTAGAAGTCGCTGAACAACCCCCCGCTTGCCCAGATAAAGCTGTGAAAGCGCGAAATTTGCCAAAGCAATTCACTCGGCGTGCCGGGCCATTTATCCGAAAACGCCGACCCTCCTCCTCCATGCATCCGATAACCGCGCAGCAACACGAGATCTCCGATTTCACCATCTTGAATGCGATGATGCAGTTCCTGGAGCGCCCGGCTATGTCGCGACATCAATCCTACTCCGACTTTCAAGTTCTTCCCCGAAGCTTGCTCAGCCAGCCCAATCATGCGCCGGGAGGTTGGCCCATCCGCCGTCAGCGGCTTTTCCATAAACACATTCAGCCCTCTCTCGATCGCGTATGTGAAATGAACCCAGCGAAAGGCGAGCGGTGTCGTAAAAATCGCTATATCCCCGGGCTTCAGACAATCCATCGCATTCTTGTAAGCATCGAAGCCAATGAATTTTCTCTCTGGCGGCACATCGACTTGGCTCGAGTTCCTTCGATTCAAGGTATTGTAGCTGCCATCCATCTTGCGCTGAAAGACGTCAGCCATCGCAGTGAGCTTAATCGGCCCTTGCTTGGATGTGCCCAGGGCGTTGGCCGCGGCGCCGGTTCCGCGTCCACCGCAGCCGACAAGGGCCACTTGAAGAGTGTTGTCTTCGGCGGCGTGAACATGTGGAAGAACGACACCCGCGAGAGCGGAGGCTGCGGCCAATTGACCGGTGCTCTTTAAGAACTCGCGGCGAGAGGTGGGATTGTGTGTGGATTCATTCATAGCGCAGTGTTAACTTGATGACGCTTTTGGACGCCGGTTGGTTTCGGAAAAACTACGGTAGTTTCGACTCAGTGTAGTCTTTCTTTTTTCGTTGAACAGAGAATAAAGGCAGACATAACGTATCGGGCCCGCACGGCGGCACAACGGTATCACTTATATGAAACAAAGTGGATGGTCTGTTTTCGACCCTCGCTCCAACTTGCGGTTCGGCCGGGCGCTTGTGCTGGCCTGTCTCGTCCTCCGGTCGATTTCAGCGGAGGAACCTGAACGGCTCGAAAAAGACCGCCCCGCTCCGGAGGAATTCTGGTCTTTCCGTTCTCTTCTCGAATCGCCTTTGCCTTCGGTCCAGTCAGCATCTTGGGGCCAATCCCCGATTGACCGCTTCATTCTCGCCCGGCTGGAGGCCGCGCAACTCGAACCCGCGCCTCCCGCCGACCGTCGCAGTCTCATTCGGAGGGCAACCTACGACCTTACGGGGCTCCCGCCATCACAGGATGAAATCGAGGAATTCCTGAACGACAGTTCGCCCGATGCATTCGAACGCGTTATCGAGCGCCTGCTTGCATCCCCGAGATACGGCGAGAAATGGGGCAGGCACTGGCTGGATGTCGCCCGTTATGCGGATTCGAACGGACTGGACGAGAACCTGGCCTATGCGAACGCATTTCACTACCGGGACTATGTGATCGATGCCTTCAACATGGATTTGCCGTACAACCGATTTATCGACGAGCAACTCGCGGGAGATCTTTTGGAGCCGGAACCGGACGACAGTTCGGCCAAGGGATATCGGCGGCTCATCGCAACCGGATTCCTTTCAATCGGTCCCAAAATGCTCGCGTGCGATGACGGTCGGAAAATGGAAATGGACATCATCGACGAGCAAGTGGACACCGTGGGCCGAGCCTTCATGGGACTGACAATGGGCTGCGCTCGCTGTCACGACCACAAATTCGATCCAATCTCGACGGCGGATTATTACAGCCTCGCCAGTGTCTTCAAATCGACGAAGACGATGGAGAATTTCAAAGTCGTCGCCGAGTGGCATGAATACACACTTGCGCCCGTAGAGGAACAAGCCCGGGTTCGTGAGATTGAGAAATCCGTGCGGAAAAAGGACCAGGAGCTAAAGGATCGAATCCACCAGGCAGAAGAGGCGTTTGTGGAAGGAGAACGAATGAAGGCTGGCCAATACTTTGCCTCGGCGACGACATTTGTCGAATTCCCATCCTCCGAATCTGCGGCGGGCAGCAAGCGTGGCGAATCGGAAATCGAAACGGCCGCCAAAGAAGCGGATTTAAACGTTGAGATTCTCAAACAATGGATAGATTACCTCCGGAGTGCCGCATCCGAACCGGTGAAATTCTTGGAGCCCCTGCTTCATTCGACGATTGGACAGAAGCCGGAAACCGTCAGCCATATCCAAATGCTCTTCGAACAGGCGGAACAACTCGCCCGCGCATCCGAGTCAAAACCAGCCGGCGGGGATGGAAAGTCCCTATCGGATCCCGACCTCGAAGCAGCGCGTCTGATTCTATATGATTCCAAGGGTCCGTTTCGGTTGCCGAAGAATTCGGAACGATTCTTTGCCAAGAATGCGGCCGATGACGTTGCGCGTCTGAAGTCGGAGAAAAGCGAACTGGAACAAAGCGCGCCTGTTTTGCCACGAGCAATTGGCGTTTGTGAAGGCAAGCCCATGAATCTTAAGGTCCATCTTCGCGGAAACTATCTGACGCTCGGCGATGATGTTATCCGCGGATTTCCGAGCTTCTTAACCTCGGGAAATACACCGGCAATCGGCGAGACCGAGAGCGGTCGGCTGGAACTTGCCCGATGGCTTACCAACCCCAAACATCCTCTCACAGCGCGGGTCATGGCGAACCGCATCTGGCTTTGGCATTTTGGAGAGGGATTGGTGCGGAGCGCGGACAACTTCGGGAAACTGGGGGAGCCACCCGCGAATCGTGCGTTGCTGGACTGGCTTGCATTGCGGTTTCAAGCAAGCGGCTGGAGCATGAAGGAGATGCACCGCTGCATCATGCTCTCGTCCAGCTACCAAATGAATTCAGCCCATAATGCGCTGGCTTATGAAACGGATCCCGAGAATCTTCTCTGGTGGAAGTTTCCAAAGCGCCGCCTCACCGCCGAGGAGATTCGCGACACACTTCTCGTGGCGGGAGAATCGCTCGGATCCGAAATGCACGGCCAGCGGCTTCCAAGCAAGAACCGGGACTACGTCACGGGCACAAGTTCCAAAGAGGGAACGTATTCGTTTCCCTGCCGCTCGGTGTATCTACCCATCCTGCGCAGTGCGGTATATGATGTGTTTCAAGCATTTGACTTTCCGGATCCGAGTGTCCTGAACGGAAAGCGCGCCACCACGACTGTTGCGCCCCAAGCACTCTTTCTAATGAATGGCGAGATTGTGCTCCAGCAATCCCGGAGCCTGGCGGAGAATCTTATCAACCGTAACGAAATGAATGATCGCGGGCGCGTGCAATTGGCTTACAATCGATTGTTTGGACGCCCACCCGACGCGCGCGAAGTGGATGACGGATTGGATTTCATTCGCGACTGCGCGGCTGCCCTCGAGTCCGAAGGCGTGCGGGACGCAGGCGCGCAGCGCGTGCGAGCATGGCAGGGTTTATGCCGTGTGCTCATGGCTTCGAACGAATTCGTTTACCTGAATTAAGAGAACCGCCTATGCCGCTCAACCGTTCCCAATGCCATCGTTTTGGCCCCCATCCGATCAGCCGCCGAGAAATGCTCCGCCGGTCCAGCATTGGTTTCGGCGGTCTCGCATTTGCCGGGTTGTTCGCCGAAAAACTCGCCGCTGATTCCGGACACGCCGGATCCAGCCCGGTGGCGGCGCGGCCTCCGATGTTCCGGCCACGGGCCAAAAGAGTCATCTTCCTGTTTATGCACGGCGGGCCGTCACAGGTGGACACGTTCGACTACAAGCCCCTTCTCAAGCGCGATGACGACAAGCCTTTCCCCGGTGAAAAGCCGCGCATTGTCTCGGGCAAAACCGGAAACCTGCTGGCGTCTCCGTGGGAATTCAAGCAATACGGACAGTCGGGCATTCATGTTTCCGATCTGTTTCCAAACGTTGGGTCAATGGCGGATGACTTGTGCGTGATCAACTCGATCCACGGTTCGAACTCCCGGCACGGGGCCGCGCTGCTTGAGTTGCACACCGGATCCGACACATTTGTGCGGCCCTCAATGGGATCGTGGATCACCTACGGTTTAGGCACGGAGAATCAGAATTTGCCCGGGTTCATTACAATCTGCCCCACACTCGGTCATGGAGGCGTCAACGCGTGGTCCTCGGCGTTTCTCCCCGCCCACTATCAGGGAACTCCGATCGGCACATCACGCAGCAAGGCGGAAGAGGCCAAGATTCCATTTATCGAGAACAAAGAAATCTCGATCCCTCTCCAAAGGATGGAATTGGACTATCTCCAAAGGGTCAATCAAGGGCATCTCGATCAGTGGGGGCCTGACAGCACGCTGGAATCGCGGATCGAATCGTTCGAGCTTGCCTTCCGCATGCAACGCGAAGTCCCGCAACTGCAGGAAATCGACGGCGAATCGAAAACCACCCGCAACCTCTACGGCATCGACAATCCCGTGACGCGCAACTTCGGCATTCAGTGCCTGATGGCGCGCCGATTCGCCGAGGCCGGTGTGCGATTCGTGCAGGTGACACACAGTTACAAATGGGATCAGCACGGCAATCTCCGGAAGGAACACGCCCAAAACGCGTTGGAGGTCGATAAACCGATCGCGGGACTGCTCAACGATCTCAAAGGGCGGGGTCTGCTCGAAGACACGCTGGTGTTGTGGGGCGGGGAATTTGGTCGAACGCCCGTTTCAGAGGGGAACCGAGATGGCCGTGATCACAATCCTCATGCCTGCAGCATGTTCCTGGCCGGCGGCGGAGTGAAGCCCGGACTGCGATATGGACGCACCGATGACTACGGATACTATGCCGTGGAGAACAAGGTCCATTTTCACGATCTCCACGCCACAATGCTCCACTTGCTCGGGATCGACCACGAATCGCTGACTTACAAGTTTGCCGGACGCGATTTTCGGTTGACGGATGTTTACGGACGCGTGGTCGATGACGTCATCGCTTAGCTCGCGAAACTAGCGGGCGGAATGCGGACTGCTTCTCGCAACTGCTGATGGAAATCCTTAAACAACACTTCAGCGACACTTATATAGCCGGCACGCGGCCTTCCAGGCCGCAGCACACAAAAACATGGAAAAACCGCAGACCAGGTCGAGCGTTTCGCTTAAATAAACGTGCTGCGGCCTGGAAGGCCGCGCGCCAATATCGAAGCGTCGTTATAGTGAAAACGGGCGCAATGCTAATCGGCACCCGAAATCCCGTGACCTAGAGCCGGTGACGCTCAGTGAAAGCAGATTCTTAGGGAGCACGGACCTCGAAGGAACCGGATGCGGCCTGGTTCTTGGGCAATAGAGTTGGGGCAGGCTGCCCTTGAAGCGGATGCGGTCCAAGCCTGAAAGAACGCCGATGACATCGGCCTGGGGTTGAGCTACAAAAGAGTTGGGAGCGTCACTGGGTGTGGAAGAATGTTTTGTTTTCATCCCAACGTTTTACACGCCCGGTGACGTCCTGTCTGCGATTGAAAAGACTCTCGGCGAAACCCCAACCAAAACCGGAGGACACTCAAGACCGGTAATCATGCACGAGATGTTGGGAATGTCCTCCGGGTTTGGTTGTGGCTTCGCCGCGCTGGGTGTTTAGTGGGTCATTCTTTTTAGGTTGAACCGAAACTTTCCAAAACAAGCGCTGAGAACGAGATCTTGGCAATTCAATCGCCCCCGTCAGCCCTTATTATCACGTTGAACTCCGCCGAAGCAAAATCTTCCCATATCGTGATAAAATCAGACTCGGCCGGATCGACGAAAGCCATGTAGTAGCTCCCTCTCACGGCGTATGTTCCGGGCTCCGCGAAAGAAAACCACTTCGTCAAATCGACGTCTCCTTCATGCGGTTCTCCAGGCCTCAACATCACCATGCATCCCATTCCTCCAACGTGACTAGGATCTCCAGCATCCGGCAACATCTTCCCGCCTACTTGCTCCGCACTGAATGCAAACTGATTGTCGCGCGCGCCTCGCTGACGTCCGCCCGCTATAAATGCGAAATCAATATCCCCAACGTTGGCAATGCGCATCGTGACCTTGACAGGATCTCCCAAATGAAAAACCGCCTTTTCGGGCTTGTACGTCGCCAGCATCCGGTATCCTGGATGACGCCTCGGCTGAACGTTGGGATCGAAGGCCTGCATCACTCGCTTAACGGTTTCGGGATCATCAACCATTGCGCTCACAAAATACTCACCGGACTCAATTCCCCGGTCCGCAATACGAATGACTTTGCCACCGGCAACAACTCCAATTTTCTCATGGCTTGCCGAAAACTTTGACGAACGGTAAAGTCTCAGGAAATACAGTGTGTTGTCATTCGAGCGCGAAACCAGCGTGGCTCGATCGATTCGATCTGGGAGACGGTTCTTGGGACGAAAGGCCTCTGAAAGTTCGTAGAGCCCAGTGTCAGCGGCATTCAACGCAGTCCGAAAGATCGCGAACAACAGAAATAAGAGTGAGGTTTTCATTTTGGGCTGACCAGTGGAGGAACGGTCAGAACCCCTCGGTCACTGATCGAATCTCTTCCTGCATGCTGGCAATTCCCTCCATCAACTAAGCTTCATCTTCATTCGTTGTGCGGAAATACCCACGCAGGTAACAGCTCAAAGAGCGCCGAAGGCTGCGTCTGTTTTCTCCCGCCAGAATTGCGGCCGCCGTGGCGCGACGAAACAGATGCTGGACTTCCCCACGCGAAACCCACCCTCCGCAATCGCACCGGCGAACGCTCCCAATGTAATGTCGAATCGCGGGCGACTCGTGCGCGGGCTCCGCCAGCCAGAGATGCAGCATTCGGATCACCGACCCGCTGGGATCTTTACAGAAGCGCAAGTATTCCGGATCCCGGTCGAATACAACCGTGTGACTTGCCAGCCGCATCCAGGCTCGCCGTTCGTTGCTGATGATGATGTGGACCATGTTCAATCCGGACTGGAGTCCGTGTCTGCCGGGATCACCAGAAGAGTTTCCCTTACAGCCCGTGAGACAGCGCCATGCCGAACTCCCGCGCCAGCGAGCGCTTTTGCTCAAGTTTGATTTTCGATTCTAGCGGTTCCGTTCTCAGCGAGAAAACCACCACACTATCACTCCTAAAAACGGCGATTCAACCGCTAATGGACGCAAACACAACGGCGACACTTATAAAACCGGCACGCGGCCTTCCAGGCCGCAGCGCACAAAAACATCGAAAAACCGCAGACCAGATCGAGCGTGTCGCTTAAACAAACGTGCTGCGGCCTGGAAGGCCGCGGGCCAATACCGAAGTGTCGTTGTAGTGCTAATGAGGAGCTCCTTTCGCCAAGCGCTTCAGCCGCCAGGTTAGACGATTCTCAGACAGGTTCCTTCAAATCTCTTTGATTAGCGTGGATTAACGGTTTCTCAACTGCCGAATCAAAGTTAATCGTCCCGCCGCGGTTCCCAGGAAATGCCGCTGCGCTACGCCAACAGCTTTTGGACCAATTCTCCGTGGACATCGGTCAGGCGAAAGTCGCGGCCCTGGAAGCGGTAGGTCAACTTTGTGTGGTCGAATCCCAGCAGGTGCAGAAGCGTGGCGTGGAGATCATGCACATGGACTCGGTCCGAAACGGCGTTAAAGCCGAACTCGTCGGTTTCGCCAAGCGTGATTCCCGGCTGGATCCCGCCTCCAGCTAGCCACATTGTAAAAGCATTCGGATGATGATCGCGCCCATCATTGCCTCCGCCCTGAACCATCGGCGTTCGTCCGAATTCACCGCCCCAAATGACGATTGTCTCGTCCAGAAGACCTCGCCGCTTCAGATCCTCGACGAGCGCCGCGGACGCTTGTTCGGTGTCACGGCAATTCTTGGCGAGCTCCTTGGTCAAATTCCCGTGCTGGTCCCAGGCTTCGTGGAACAGTTGCACAAATCGAACCCCCCGTTCCACAAGCCGGCGCGCAAGAAGGCAATTGTTGGCGAACGACGATTTCCCGGGTTCGGCGCCGTACATTTTCAACGTTTCGGGAGACTCTTTCGAAATATCCATCAATTCCGGAGCGCTGGATTGCATCCGGTAAGCCATTTCAAACGAGTTGATGCGAGTGGCGATTTCCGGATCGCCCACGAAATCCAAATGCCTTCGGTTCAGCCGGGCGACGGTGTCGAGTGTGTCGCGCTGAATGCGCCCGTCCACGCCTTTGGGATTGGAGAGGTAAAGAATCGGGTCGCCCTGGCTTCGGAACAACACCCCTTGATAGACCGAGGGCAAAAATCCACAGCCCCAGTTCGAGGCGCCACCGCTGGTTCCTTTCGAGCCGGAACTAAACACGACGTAAGCAGGCAACTCCTGTGACTCGCATCCAAGTCCGTAGTTTGTCCACGCGCCGAAACTGGGCCGGCCAAACTGGACCGACCCGGTGTTCATGAAGATCTGGGCCGGGGCGTGGTTGAACGCGTCCGTGTGCATGGATCGAACGATAGCGATGTCATCCGCCTGCTTGGAAAGATGCGGTAGCAACTCCGAGAGTTCCGCGCCCGATTTGCCGTGCTTGGCAAACTTGAATTTGGGTCCCAGCAATTTGGACGACGGTTCGATAAATGCCGCCCGGTAGTCCTTAATCAACTCGGGAGGCGGAAGCGTTCCGTCGAACTTCGTCAACTGAGGCTTGTAATCGAACAGATCCAAATGGCTCGGCGCTCCGGCCATGAAAAGGTAAATGACGTTCTTAGCTTTGGGCACGTGATGGGGAACTTTCGGAAGAAGCGGATCGCGGACGGCTCCGTCCGTTGCCGCGCTTGCATTGCCGTTCCCGAGAAGAGAACCGAGCGCGATCGCGCCGAGTCCGACGCCGCAATCCCGGAAGAACCAGCGCCGCGTGACAAGGTTGCGTTGTTCGCTCAAGAAATGCTCGAGGTGGTCCATAGGCAATTCGGTTTGACCGGCTGGCAAACTAGAAACTCGATTTCAATCCGCAAACTCGGATGTTGCAACAGAAAATCCTGCGAGGCACGGATCATTCTGTCACCATGTCGTAAAACTTGACGATGTCCTCTTTCTCCTCAGCAGCGTTGTATTTAATCGCTGATCTCGGATGCTGGTTGAGCAATCCCGTAAGCATGTAAGGAAGATCGTATCCCCAACCGAGCTTCTGTCGCATTGGTTCGATATGATGCTGAACGCAGTCAATCACGGGCCGCAGATTGTACTTGGGGTTATGCAGAAAACCGATCAGCAGCTCCATCGGGCAGTTCCCGGCTCCACGGCCCAGCCCGGCCAGGGTCGCATCAAGCATGTTTGCACCCAGCACAATCCCGTCGATCGTGTTGGCAAACGCGAGCTGGAGATTATTGTGCATGTGAACTCCCACTTCTTTGCCGCCCGCCTTGGCGTAGTGGAGATACTTCTTCACGAGCCGGTGCACTTGCTCGCTGTACAAGGCGCCGAAACTATCGACGACATAGATCGCTCCCGCCTCAGATTCAGAAAGTAGCTCGAGACCCTCGTTCAATTCGCGTTCCCCAACGGTCGAAGCCGCCATCAGGTTGACCGTCGTCTCATAGCCTTTGGCTCGGGCGTCCTTGAGCATCTCGATGGCGGTTGGGATCTGATAGATGTACGTCGCCACCCGGATCATATCGATGACGCTCTCTTTCTTCGGTGGAATGTCCTCTTTGTAATCGCACCGTTCGGCATCCGCCATCACGCAGATCTTTAGATCTGTGTCGTTGTCCCCGACGATGCGGCGAATATCTTCCTCGAGGCAGTATTTCCAGGCGCCGTGTTCACCGGCGACGATTCCTTTGCGCGTGGCCTTGTACCCGATTTCCATATAATCGATGCCCGCTTCGACGCAGGTCGTGTACACCTTCTTGACGAGCGCGTCGTCAAAGTGGTGATTGTTCATTAGACCGCCGTCGCGGATCGTGCAGTCCACCACCCGGATCTCGGGCCGATACGAGAGCCAGCGTTCAACCGAGCTTTCTTTATGGGGTTTCGCTTTGCTGTTCTTTGCTTCTTTGCTCATGGGTGGAGGGACGGTATCAAACGCCCGCCCTGAAAATCCAGAACCAATTGCCGATTGCGCGGCGGCGAGTTGACTCAGGCTGAGTACGAGCTGGGGAAACGCAATGGCATTAGAGGCTATCGGGTTTCCATTTCACCTGTGCATTATTATCTATCGCTCCAAGGTTGTTTAGGGCTCTACAGAGTATCGCCCCACCACATTTTTGAATAGTTACCCCGAAAATGGGAGGGTGAGGCTCTCGCCGAACCCTGGAATTCTGCCAAGAATGGGTTCGACAGGAGTCTCACCCTCCCGCACAAAACGAAGAATGCTGTCGTGAACGGAAACGCGCCGTTCACTCTCTCGTAATCGTTTCGTCCAAGTTCAGCAGCGCCCGCGCGACGACTGTGTAAGCCGCCAACTCGGTGGGAGTGACGTCGGCTGGAAGGTCGGCGATGGGCTCGTTCAGGCCGGTCGCAAGCTCCGCAGCACTGACCCAGCCCTCGCCGACATGCCGTTTCGAGCGATCCAGGAGCGCCTTTAACTCCGCCAATTCTTCCGCATCCGGTTCGCGACCGAGTGTTCGACGAACCGCGTACCGAATCCGCTCTGAATCCGTCTCGCCGCCCCTCTGAATCGTGAGCAGCGACAGCGCCCTTCCACATTCCATCGATAGCGGTTCGTTCAGGGTCATGAGCGCTTGGAGCGGTGTGTTCGACCGGAGCCGGCGCACACACGAGAAATCTCCGTTCGGAGCGTCGAAAGTCTGGAGCATTGGATACGGCGTCGAGCGCCGCCTGAAGGTGTAGATGCCGCGCCGGTAGCGATCCGGTCCCATTTCTTCTTTCCAGGGGAATGGCGCGTAACTTGCCGGCGGCTGGAAGAGGAATTCCGGAGCGGGAGAATAGATCGACGGACCGCCAACTCTTCCGTTCAGGAGTCCGCTGGCCGCTAGCGCGATATCGCGAACCACCTCGGCATCGGCCCGCAACCGCGCGCCGCGCGCCAAGAGCTGATTGTAAGGATCCAGTTCGTTCAGTTCCGGTGTCATTCTCGAGGACTGCCGGTAGGCTGCCGAGTGAACGATCAGACGGTGGATATGTTTCAGGCTCCAGCGATGATCCATCAACTCACAGGCAAGCCAATCGAGCAGATTTGGATGCAACGGCAGTCCGCTTTGTGTTCCGAAATCTTCCGGAGTGCTAACAATGCCGATCCCAAAATACGCCTGCCAGATTCGGTTTACAATCACGCGCGCGGTTGTGGGGCTCTTTCGATCAACGAGCCACTCGGCAAACGTGAGGCGCGTCCGAGGCGCATCCTTCGGGAGCGGATGCAGAAAAGCGGGAACGCCCGGCTCCACGCGCTCCTCGGGCTTTAACCAGTCGCCTCGCGTGAGAACGTGTGTCTCCCTCGGTGCATCCCGCGCAATAAGCGTTAGCGACGTGGAGGCTTCCGGCCACTGTTTCCAAAGAGCGTCAATCCGGGCATTAGCTTCTTCGAATTCAAAAACCGTCGTGCGCCAAAAACTGAAAACCGCGTCGAATTCATCCGATGTGCGTTTCGCCCTCGGAATTCTGAGAATCTCACGAACGCGGTTGGGCAGTGAATCGGCAACCGCATTATCCGCGCCGGTTACAGAGAGGCGAAAACGACCGATGTTATTGTTCTGATGATCATCGCTATTCCAACCACCGTGGTTGTTCTTCAAGTGAAACGTTAACACGGTTCCCTCGGGAAACGCGACGTTCGTGCTGGCGGCAAACACCGCTTTGCGCGCTTGGTTGCGCCGCCCCGGTCCGGCGTCGATTCCCCACGCCGTGTCGTCCTTGTCATCGATCGCGAAATCGACCGGTCCCGTGACCCGTTTTCGTCCCGATTTGTCGTTGAAATTCTGCTCCAGTTCCCGCTCTTCGTTCGCGTAGTCAGCGGTCGCCTTGACGATCTTGGCGGTGATCCTGTTGGTTGGATTTCGAATATCCGCCGCTTCGACATCGAATTCAGTCAGCGCGCAAGTTCCCTTAAACGACCGGCCCGGACCGCCAGCGGGCAGGTTTGGATCCGGAAGCAGCTCCAGGCGAAATGCCCGGATCAAAGGCAGGCTGTTCGTGCCCCGAAATGAAAACGTAAACTTCGTTGGCGCATAACCCAGTCCAAGCAGCGAACCATCCTCTTGCTCAAAGAAACGCGTGTCTGCTTCGCTCGTTTGAACCGCGCGTACAACCGACCATTCCGGTTGAATCGCCGCAACCTCCGCTTCCCATAGCGCCATCCGGGTTTCCCAATCGGGAGTCTCTTTCCGAAGATGCTCTTCCCGATCTCGAATCGCGTGCTTCAGAGTCTCGGTCCGTATTTTTTCCTCAGGCGTGTAAACGACCTCCTGCCCCTCGTGATCGCTATTGATCAACGCAAACATCCGGTAGTATTCCTTTTGCGTCATTGGATCATACTTATGGTCGTGGCACTGACTGCACTGAATGGTCAGCCCCAGAACACTTTTTCCGATGCAGTCCATGCGATCGTACATTGCGTCCATTCGAAACTGCTCCGGATCGACACCGCCTTCCTCGTTGATCATTGAGTTCCGCAGGAATCCCGTGGCGGCCCGTTGATCTTGGGTCGCATCCGGGAGCAGATCGCCGGCAATCTGCTCGATCACAAACCGGTCGTAAGGCATGTCGCTGTTTAGAGCGCGAATCACCCAGTCGCGGTAAAACCAAACCGAACGCGACTTGTCCTTTTCATAACCGTCCGAATCAGCATAGCGCGCCGCGTCGAGCCAGAGGCGCCCCCATCGTTCTCCATAATGCGGCGACCCGAGCAGCCGTTCGACCGCCTGGTCATAAGCGGATCCGCTCGTGTCCGCCAGGAAACGGTCAATCTCCTCGATCGCTGGCGGCAAACCCGTTAAATCAAGACTGAGACGCCGCAAGAGCACAACCTTCTCAGCCTCCGCCGACGGGTTCAGATTCTCCTTTTCGAGCCGGGCAAGGATGAAGGGATCGATCTCATTCCGAACCCACTGCTCATTTCGAACTTTCGGCACCGCGGGACGCACGGGCGCTCGAAACGCCCAGTGATTCCGTTTCATGGCCGGCACAACGGAGTCGTCCGCTGCCAAGTCGGGTTGCGGAGAAGCCCCACACAAAAGCGCTGGCATCAAGACAGCAAGCGTTTTTCCGAGTGAGGTCATGAGAGATCTGTTCAGGGTTCAAATAGGAACCCTGCTACGCGTGTCTCGGCTGCACCAAGCCTTTACGCTCTGAAACGGAAGGCAAAGTATCCGCGGAAACTCCAACTCCTTTCAGACTGCGCCAATGCCGAAACGGAATCACCCCGATGCCCATGATGACGATCTGGCTGATGACGAACGTCAGAAGCCAGACAAAGGCTTTGTCCATGAACCCGTACGCATGGAGTCCGACTCCGAGCATGTTCACGCCAAACCAAGACCAGGCAGTAACGATGTTTCCACCCAGCGCCATCACCATTAGCCCGCGATCCCGTATCATGCCTCCCCATCGGGCGTGCAGGATCGCGGCGTTCATCAAAACGATTAACAGAGCGCCGTTTTCCTTGGGATCCCAACCCCAAAACCTTCCCCACGATTGATCCGCCCAGATACCGCCGAGCACCGTCCCAACGAACGAGAACAGCGTCGCGAAACAGACAATGCCATAGACCATCCGACCAAGCGCTTTCCCGGTCTCCGGAGATAACGAACGCGAGAAGACGCCCCGGAGAATATAAACAATCGCGAGGAACCCGGCGAGGAAAGTCGCCGCGTAACCGATACTGATGATGACGACATGTGTCGCGAGCCAGAGGTTTGTGTCTAGAACCGCGCGCATCATCTCCATTGTGTCGCCGCCCGCAGCCAAATGGTGCGCAATAATCAAGGTCACGAATCCAATCGTCGATGCGGTTACAATTCCTACGCCATCCCGGTAGATCCGCTCCAGTATCAGTCCCAGGAGGACGGCGCCCCAACCGACAAAGACAGCAGACGAATAAAGATTCGTTACTGGAGGACGGTCTTCGAGAATCATCCGAGCCAACAATCCGGCCGTGTGAATGGCAAAGGCGAGAACGACCAAATAAAACGCTGTTTGTCGAAAGGTCTGAGCGAAGTTTAGCCAGAACGCACATCCCAAGAGCAAGGCAACCACGTAGATGTTCATGCTTTTGTAGAACGGCTCGATATGATTAAAAAACTCCTCCCATCGTCCCTTGCTCAACTCGGGTCCAAGGTTCTTTGCTTCCAGCCACTGTCGATATTCCGCCACGGAGCGATTAAAGTCCTCAGACCGCCCTTTCCGGAAGGACGCATCCATCATCGCGAAATAATCCAGCGCCGGATGAACTTCCCCGCTTCGCATCGATTCGGTGAGCGAGGTTCCGATATTACTCCAGTCGTCACGTGATTTTTCCGGATGCAGCGGCGGGACAATGAGCGGATAGGCAAATCGCGAGAGTGGTTCATATCTTCGGAAGAACGCCGCCAGCAACTGCATGTCATTTCTCTTGAGATCCTCGCCCGACTCGCCTTGGTGAAGAACCGCCATCGCAAGGGGAACCGTTTGCTTATAGAGCTTAAGTTCTCCAAGAAAATCCTCGGACTCTCCCGGGTTCACCGTGCTCTTCAGGGCGTGATCGGGAAGTTGGAGAAGGAAGCGTTTGGAATCCTCGGGACGAAAGCTGTTTCGAAGCCGGTGATAGAGATGAATACTTTCGGCAAGGTGCAGCACGTCTTTTTCGTAGCCTGTTCGCAATTCCGATTCCTTCTTCGAATCGACAATTTGTCGGGCTTCCTTCTCTAAATCATCCAGTTGTTTGTGGGTGAATTCGTTGAACGCAAGCTGTCCAAGGCGTCCTTCCCTAGCACCCAAGAGATTTCGAAGTTCCAACGTTTCAACGCGGAAAATCTTCCGTTTGTTCGCTTCATCCGGTTTGGTCATCACTTCCAAAAGCCATTCGGTGGCACTGAGAACGCGCTTTGAAACATCGTCCTTCGCGGGACGAACCGTTTGTGTTCCGTGAATGGAGAGAAGCGTGTTTCGAGCAACCGAGTCAAACGGCTGTACACGGCCATTGAGCAGGACAGGCAACTCGCCAAACGCCGATAGCTTAAATCCGTTCGGCTCGGGCGCCGGTTTGAACGCGGAGATCAACCACAACACAAACACACCAGTCACAATCCATGGCAGCCGCTTCGTCATTTGTTCCTCCTCCTCGTCGTTGTACCGCGATTCATTCCACCCTCCGTCACTGCCGTTCGAGCCGCCGCGCCTGCCATTTCCATTGCGGGCCGCTGACTTTTTCCAGCCAGCAGCGGAGATGAAACGGAGCGGCCGCGAGTCCCCGATTTTTTAATAAAACGAGCCAAATGGATCATGAACTGAACAATCAAGCCAACACCCACGAGAATACAAGAAAGGTACGGCGTCAGCCAAGCTGGGTTCCGAACGACTTGAAAGATTGAGACTGTATCTCCAGGTTCGAAACTTCCTTGAAAATACGTTTCTCCGCCGTAACGGAGCGGGTTGTTCATATAAATCAACACCTCGCGATCCACCTTTTCCACTGGGTCCGTCAAGTGGATGCGGCTCGAAAAATCTTTGGGAATTTCGGTCCCTTTGTAACGCGCATGCGTAAAATCAAGCAGCTTGATGCTATAGGGTTTGTAATAGCGGGTGGGCCGCAATTCCAATTGATAGGTCCGTCCATCATGCGTGAATTGCTGCGGTGCAAGTATTCCCGAGGCCGCTTGAGCCCCAAAATTATCCGAAAGATACTTGCGATAGTAAGATTTCGTCAGCCAAGTGCTAACGGTCCAGTCACCGAGAGATCCTTCGTCCGTCACAATCTCAACGAGCGCAGCCGGCCGGTTCTCATCGTCCATCTTTGCCGTGATGGGCTCTTCGTCAAATGGAAGGCGCTGTCCGGCTCCTTTTGTAGCACTGATTCTAGGTTTCGAACCCTGGACCATCGGCCCTCCCGGGAACGAGTTTCGGAACATATCCTTCACTCGAATCGCGAACGGTAATTCGGCATGCTTGATCTCGGCGCCCTTTGCAAGCAGGCCTTGGGGAATTGAGACCACTTTGTCCGTGTCCGGTTCGGAGACATCCACAATTGCCAGTTCGTTTGCGCGGCTGTCTTCGCTGTAATTCATGACCTTGCCCTCTTCAATCCGCATGAGGCTTTCCACTTGAAACACCTCCGTCAGGAACTGGCCAATCAGCAGCAGGATCAATCCGATATGGGTCAAAAAAATTCCTGATTTTTTCCATGCGAACTTGAACCGCTTTATGTGCGCGGCAATGAGGTTCGCCAAGAGCACTCCCCCGAGCAGATAGCCTCCAGGAAACACCGGAATCTTGAGGTTTGAGCCGGAAGGAGTCCAAAAAACAAAAAGGCTGCGAAAGTATTGTTCCTGCGTCACATACAGCCCGAGCTTTACCTGCGCAAGCGTTCCAACAAAGACAAGAATGATCGCTCCGAAAAGGCACGCTACCGTTAACCGAAGCGACGTTAAGCTGTTGATCAAACGATTAAGGATCATTTGGAAATCGGATTGATTGCAGGAATTTCATGAAACCGGGCCGTTCTCGATCGACGATGCGGTCGCTCCCAAGAATCTTGAAAAACCAAGTTTTGCCTCCATTCGGCACCACTCCGACCAAGATGCGCTGCGCAGCAGCTGGACCCGAGGGATTCGAATTTGCCATATCGACCAAAGTGGCTTTCTGATCGCCCACGTCGATAACCGAGGTCACACTGGCAATATTTTCAGCGGTGACTCCGGGAAGTCCCAACTGGGAACGCCAACGATTCACGTTCGCGAGAAGCCCTCCAACGTCACCGGGAAAGGCGCTTATTGTGACTTCAGCATTCCCTAAGTCCGCGTCGTTCACGAGAAACTTCCCCAAAAGCATCGAAGTTGCTGGTTGCGGCTTCCAGCTCGACGGAATGTCCCAATCCGGCAGACCTGGAGATGCATTCTGCACCGGGCTTTGAGCAGGACCGCGTCCGAGTGTTGCATCCGAAAATGGAGCATGAGGAGCCGAACTGCCTGGAAACGTGAACGAATCGAGAAACTGCACGAATGCGGGTTTCTCCCGAGCGACTAATTCATCCGGGCCAATCATCTTGAAAAACCAATCGGAATCTCCCATTCGCGTAATTACTCCCAAAATGCGGGTCGGTTGATTCGAATTTGGATCGACGCCCGCCAAATCCACAAGAGACGCTGGCTTTCCCTCGATCTTCACGGCCTCCTTGAGGTTTGAATATTCGTCCGCGTCAACAGGCTGGAGTCCAATCTGTCCTCGCCAGCGATTTACGTTGTCCAATTCGGTGCCGGCCGAACCGGCCAGAGGGATGATCGAGACATCCGCAGTCTGATTGCCGTCACCGTGAACCAAAAAACTTCCGATGCGCATCCCACCCGCTTGTTGTTCGGTCCAACCGGAAGGAAGACTCCATCGGCTGGGACTTGCCACTATCTGGGCCGTTTCCTTGGGAACTGAATAAACGTGCATTTCCTCCTTGCCGCAACCCTGCGACAAGCCTAGGAAAACGGTTGTTACCGCCAATTGGAGACAATGACTCTGTTTCGACATCCGCTTCATCTTCCAATCCTTCTACTCCCGGAAAGCCGCTGCTGCAAGCTATGCATTGCCTTCCGCCCAACAATAATTGTTCCGATTCTAATCTGGCAGAAGGCTGCCTGAGGCTCCCAAGCAAGGACACATTATCCGATGCCAACACATTATCCGATGCCAACGGACAGAAGGAACTCAATATTACTCCCAGTTTTTTTGAGTTTGTTCAACATCAGTTCCATTGCCTCAACGGGCGGCACACCCGTAAGAGCGCGACGTAATACGACCACCCTGCTGTACTCATCCGGATGGTACAAAAGTTCCTCTTTCCGCGTTCCAGAAAGCTCGATGTTGATGGACGGGAATATGCGTCGATCCACAAGATGCCGATCCAGATGCACCTCCATGTTGCCTGTTCCCTTAAACTCTTCGAAAATGACCTCGTCCATTCGCGAGCCGGTATCCACAAGGGCGGTCGCAATGATTGTGAGCGACCCCCCCTCTTCAATGTTGCGCGCTGCTCCGAAGAATCGCTTTGGCTTGTGCAAGGCATTGGCATCCACGCCGCCCGAGAGAATCTTACCGGAATGAGGCTGCACAGTGTTGTACGCCCTTGCCAGACGGGTAATTGAGTCCAAAAGGATTACCACATCCTTTTTATGCTCGATCATCCGCTTGGCCTTTTCGATAACCATTTCGGCAACCTGCACATGGCGCTCCGGAGGTTCGTCGAACGTGGAGCTAATCACCTCTGCCGGCTTGCATGAGCGCTCCATATCCGTGACTTCCTCGGGACGTTCATCGATAAGCAAGATAAACACGTACGCTTCCGGATTATTCTTGAGGATCGCATTTGCAAGCTTCTGCAAAAGCACGGTTTTCCCGGTCCGCGGTGGCGCGACGATCAGGCCTCGAGTTCCTTTGCCGATTGGACAGACTAAATCGAGAACCCGTGTCGAAAGCTCGGTATTAGCTGTCTCGAGCATGAGCCGCTTGTTTGGGAAAAGCGGCGTCAGGTTATCAAAGTGGGTCTTGTCCTTTGCAAGATCAGGATCTTCTTTGCCGACGGCTTCCACCTTTAGAAGCGCAAAGAAGCGTTCCTTCTCCTTCGGAGGGCGAATCTGGCCGGCTACCAGATCACCGGTCTGGAGGTCAAATCGCCGAATTTGCGATGGCGAAACATAGATATCTTCCGGGCAGGGAAGATAGTTGAAACTGTGAGAACGGAGAAACCCAAAACCTTCGGGTAGGATTTCAAGAACCCCCTCGGAAAAAAGAATCCCACTCCGTTCGGCATTCTTTTGAAGGATCTGGAATATAACTTCGTGCTTTTTCATCGTGCCGAAGTTTTCGATCTCCATTCCCTTGGCCATCTGATTCAGATCAGCCATCGACATCGCCTGCAATTGGCTGATGTTAATGGCTTTGACTGACTCGTTCTTTCCGTGGGGTGAGCCGTTCCGGTGTTTCTCTTCACCCTTCCGCTCCGCCTCCATTGTCGTCGGGGAGCTGGGTGCGGGCTCAATTTCTTCTGGATCGGCAATGGGAACCGCGACAGGAGTTTCAACTGGAGAATCGCTGGCGGAAGCATCGGGTGTCTCCACCACTGCCGCTGAAACGCCAGCTTTGGGTTTTTTCGCGGAAGCTTTCGGCTTGGTGACTCGTTTTGTAATAGGGCGTGACATAATTCTTCAAATGTAAATTCGTTCCAACGCGGTGGGCATTGAAGCTACAAGGCGCAGGCGCGCCTGATTAAATTCGTTGAGACCAGGATTCTACTACTCGCGCAGTCTTAAGCCGGGGTTAGGTCCGAGGGTCGGTTCGCCGTTAACACGGCTTCCTAATAAGGCAAGGGGAATCTTGCGGTCAATTCGCGCACACGTTCGCGCACCTTTTGCACGGCGTCAAGGCTTTTAATATCAAGAAGAACTTCACTAATCATGTCGCCGATTGCTGCCATTTCGATCTCTTTCATGCCGCGTGTTGTCACGGCGGGCGTACCCAATCGAATCCCGCTGGATTGAAACGGCGAACGCGTCTCGAACGGAATTGTGTTCTTGTTGACCGTGATGCAAGCCTGATCCAAAGCCGTCTGACATTCTTTCCCGGACAAACCTTTGGCCCCGACATCAACCATCATCAGATGGTTTTCTGTGCCACCACTCACAATACGGAACCCATTCCGCTGAAGGGCATCGCATAATGCCACCGCGTTCTTGACAACGAGGCGCTGATAAACCGCGAACGCGGGCTGCAAAGCCTCGTGAAAACAAACCGCTTTCGCAGCAATGACGTGCATGAGAGGACCGCCTTGAATGCCCGGAAATGTCTGGGAATCAATCTCCTTGGCATACTCCGCTTTGCACAAAATCACGCCGCCTCGAGGACCGCGAAGAGTCTTGTGCGTTGTTGATGTAACAAAGTCCGCGTGCCCGATTGGACTCGGATGTAATCCAGTAACAACGAGCCCGGCGATGTGCGCGATATCGGCAAGCAACAATGCTCCAGTTTCTTTGGCAATCGCCCCAATTCGCGCAAAATCGATCTCGCGGGAATAGGCGCTGGCGCCGACCGTTATCATCTTTGGCCGCTGCTGTTGCGCCAGTTCGCCAAGTCGATCGTAATCAATCCGTTCGTCCTCTTTGCGAACTCCATAGTGAACAATCTCAAAAAAACGGCCCGAGAAATTGGCGCGATTCCCATGCGTGAGATGTCCCCCGTGGGTCAAGTCCATCGTCAGCAGCTTGTCTCCAGGTTTGAGAAAAGCGAAATAAACCGCCATGTTCGCTCCGCTTCCGGAATGCGGTTGCACGTTCGCATGTTCAGCCCCAAAAAGTTTCCTCGCCCGCTCGATTGCCAACAGCTCTACCGTATCGACATGCTCGCAGCCGCCGTACCAACGTTTGCCAGGGTATCCCTCCGCATACTTGTTGGTAAGCACCGAGCCCTGCGCTTCCATAACGGCGGGACTCGTGAAATTCTCGCTCGCGATGAGCTCAATGTTTTCCAGTTGGCGCCGCCTTTCAAAGGAAACCGCGAGAGAGATCTCGGGATCGATCTCCTTCAGTTTCAGGCGTGGATCTGCCGCTTTGGACTCGATTTTCAACACGCGTCGTTCGTGCCGTCCTCCTTCGAACTGCGACCCCAAAAACGTGTCCACGATTCGAATCGCCTGATCGTGGGGAGTCGTGTTTTGACCGAGGCAGATCACGTTCGCATTGTTATGCCGCCGCGCCAGAGCGGCCATGTCCTCGTTGAATAGGAGAGCGGCGCGAATTCCAGGAATCTTGTTCGCGGTCATGCTCATTCCGACGCCAGTGGAACAGACAAGAATACCCAAATCATTTTCAAGCGACGCAACGCTTTCGGAGAGAGGAACTGCAAAGTCAGGATAATCGCTCGAATCCGGAGAGTGCGTGCCAAAATCGACCACTTCAATTCCCTGTATTAATAGATGCGCCTTGATGCTCTCTTTGAGATCCAATCCCGCATGGTCGGAGCCCACACCGATTCGAAGCGCCTTTCGAGACGGGCGTCCCGGGGGGCGGGTGGGATCTGATTGTTCTAAGAACGTCAACATAGACTTAATCCCGCATTCGATTTGGTCGCGGCATTCCAGGTAAATCTCATAAGAACCGCCAATCGGATCGGATATGTCTTTCTCAAACGGCTCCAAATTGTCTTCGAACTCGCGGAGCAAGAACGTTTTCTCGGCGGCGATTGGGTACATTACGGTCATTGCGCCAATATGCCCGTGAGTCATCCCGAAGATATAATCGGCTTTTTCAACCAATTCGGAGGTCAATGTCCGGCTGCGTTGGTTCGTAATATCAATCCCAAGCTCACGCAGGGCTTGAACCGCGAAGGGACTTGGCGCCTGCCCCTCGAGCGCGCCAACACCGGCGGAAAGGATGTCGTATTCCCCTCGGCCTTTCACCGCCTGGCGAAAGAGCCCCTCCGCCATCGGACTTCGGCACACATTACCGGTGCAGACGAAAAGAATGGTCTTCATGATTCCGATAAAGCGTTCACGTTGAGCTGCACCAATGAAATCGTCAACCGTGAAATCAACGCTGCTTCCTGAACAATGCCAATCCTTTAAGAAAATCAACCGCCCGCGCCAGAGCCGGATCGCGAATCAACGGCTTCTGTGTGACGTCCGTCAGCGGTGCGGATTCGTTGGAATCCAAATCGTTTCCCAGACCGCGCATGCGAATAAGATCCGATTCATTCATCCGCCGCCGCTGCAATCCACTCGGTGCGGCGACTTCGGATTCTCCGTCGGCAGTGGTCAAAGTTGACGCTATCTCCATGAAAGGATCCTCCAGAAACGCTCTCTCTGTTTTTTCATCAACCGCCACCAGAAGATCTGGCGTCAATCCCATTTCCGGAAAACGGCGTCCTTCTCCAATCTGCAGGGACTCGGAAGCCACCCGAATGCGTTGCCCATTCGTTAGGAGAAACTCTCCATACAACCTCGCCTCACCCGCGGTTTGACTTCCAATCGTCAGGCTGACCTCGGTTTCCTGTAGAGCGGCCGCCAGCGCTTCCGCGGCACCTCCCGTCCTCTGATTGACAAGAACGGCAACCGGCTTTTGAATGGAATCAGATTTTGGCGTGGACCGAGCCACGGAATCGCCCCATTTCAAAAGCAACCGGTCGGCATCCAAAAAAAGATCCGCTACCGCCGCCGCCGCCGCATAATCTTGGCCGTTGGAAAACCGAAGATCCAAGATTAAGCCGGTCAACTTGTTTTGTGATTCGAGCACCTGAACAGCGCTTGAAACTTGTTTCGCCAGCCCGGACCGAACCTTTGAAATCCTGACGTAACCGAATGCTCCGTCGAATATCGCTGATTTCGCGACCAAGGTCTCCTCTAATGCTTCGGCATGATCCAAAGCATTCGTGACCAGCGACACCTTTGGGTAGAGCTCACGAATGAATCCCATGACGGCCGCGCGGTTCAGCTCTTGTTCTGTCACTCCCTTTAAGTTCTCGCTGACGAGTCTGCGAACCTCATGAAAATCCGGATCCTCGCCAGCCTCGCCGGACTGTCCTATAGACGATTGGACCGTCCCCAACAAAACGAGACCGCACAAAACCGAAGTCACTGGATGTAAAAAAATCGTTCTCATTGTTCTCTCCATTGAAGCGCCTTGGCCGCAATATCGCGACGATAGCAGGCACGGTCGAACCGAATCTCCTCAACACACTTGTAAGCCGCGTCGCACGCGGAAACCAGATCAGAACCAAGCGCTGTCACGCCGAGCACACGACCGCCCGCCGTCTGAACAGCATTTCCTGAGCGAGTTGTGCCGGCATGAAACACTTTGACTCCCTCCAACCTCCCGGCTTCTTCGAGGCCGCGGATCGGTTTGCCTTTTTCGTAAGAGCCCGGATACCCTCCGGATGCCATCACCACACACACGGACGCCATCGAACTCCAGGTAAGGTTCACGCGATCCAAAGTCCCGGCAACGCTGGCATCCAGCAACTCAAACAGATCATTCTCAAGGCGTGTCAAATAGACCTGCGTTTCCGGATCGCCAAACCGCGCATTGAATTCGAGCACCTTCGGACCTTCTGGAGTTAGCATCAGACCTGGATACAAGATCCCGCGGAAATCAATGCCTTCCGCCGCACACCCCTGAATCCACGGTTTGAGAATGCAAGTGTCCACGTCGTCGAGAGCCTCGTCCGTTAGAAATGGCGCGGGCGAATAACATCCCATCCCGCCGGTGTTCAATCCGTGATCTCCATCCAGAGCGCGCTTGTGGTCTTGCGCCGTCGGAAACAGCTTCGCAGTTCTGCCATCACACAGCGCGTGCAGGGAGATTTCCGTCCCCTCGAGAAACTCTTGGATCACGATCCTTGATCCCGCGGCGCCAAATGTTCCTTTCACGAGCATCTGATCGATCGCGTCGTCCGCCTCCGCCATACCGCTGCAAATCAAAACTCCCTTGCCCAGCGCCAGGCCATCGGCTTTTACAGCGCACCGTCCATCCAACGAAGCGGCAAAATCTTTCGCCGCCTTCGGTTCGGCGAACATCCCCGAACGAGCCGACGGAATCGCGTGGCGCGCCATGAATTCCTGGGAAAAGGCCTTGGATGATTCGAAGCGGGCAGCCTTCTGGTTTGGCCCCCAAATCCGCAGTCCGTCCCGCTGAAACAGATCCACCACACCCATCGCGAGTGGATTGTCCGGTCCTACCACGGTGAGATCCGGCTTTGTTTCCCGGGCGAACGCAAGAAGGTTCGGCAGATCTTCCGCGCTAATCCGGACGCACTCGACCAGAGATTGATCAACCTGCAATTGCTCTTCCGCGATCCCGGCATTTCCCGGCGCGCACCACATCTGGGTGACGTGAGCCGACTGCGCCAGTTTCCAAACTAGCGCATGTTCCCGCCCGCCGGAACCAATGACCAACAATTTCATTCGAGGCGCGATTCAACCAGGAATCGAACCGAAGAGGAAAGCCTTTTCAGTTCGAGACCTTCGATTGCGAACGTTTGCATGATCGAGCCTGCCAGAAAACTCGATTTCCAGATTGGAGATTGGGTCATCAGGCTCATTTTTCCTCTGAAGACTCTACAAATAAAGCCTGCCGTCCGCTCGCACGATGATTCAAGCGGGCTCCGAGGTTGAGCTGCGGATCGAAATGCCGTAATAAACAGCGGATGCAAGCTTGCGTGGACGATCTCTTTCAAATTCCGCTGTTCGAGAATATCGAGCGAAGCGACCTGGATGTCATTGTTGGGCATCTCGGATGCCGAAAACTCAAACCCGAAGAGGTATTGTTCAAAGAGGGCGACCCAGGCGATTATATGGCCTTCATGATCGATGGCAGCGTCGATGTGCTTCAGGAAAATGCCTCGGGAAAGAGCGTCATAATAAATCAAGTCTCAAAGGGACGATCACTCGGCGAGATGTCGCTCATCGACAGAACAGCAAGATCGGCAACAGTTCGGGCCAGGACAGAAGCGACGGTTATCATCCTGACTCGGGAAGGTTTCGCCCGGCTCATGGAGGATCGTCCGAGGGTCGCCCTCGTGATTTTGATGGCCGTCTGCCGGATGCTCTCGCAGCATCTTAGGAAACAGTCCAGCCGGGTTGCGGATCTGCTTTAGCGAGAAGGAAGTTCCGGACCTCCCAAACCTCGAACGCCTGGCTGAAAAGTCGAATCGATCGTTCCATTGGAGTTCAAGCGCGCAAGCCCGTGGCCGTAACCGACGATCTTGCCGTCGGGCTGGGTAACCGCGCCCCAGACGCTCCGAATGAGGATCGTTCAATCTTGGGAAAGATCGATGAGATTGGTTTTTCAGCAGCCTGATTAGTTGATCGGGCACTTTTCATAACGGTGGGGCTCCAGAGACTGTCGCCCCACCCACAGAAAACGAGTCCCACCGAAATGGACAATGTTGTGGCATAACTGTCCTCATTCGGAGATGCGCCCGCCAGGATCGGCATGTGAAGAAAACGCTTGCAAACACGTCGCTAATTCGCTAAAAAACCGCGCAACCCGTATCCGTTCGAAATCAAAGCAAAGACACCCCGTGTGTCAGAATCTGCAACATCATGGTTCAGCAACTTTTTCGAATACGTTTCTGATGGAGCGGCCAACCCAGTAAACCTACGCATATGATAAAATCTAACCTTCGTTCGAAGGATCATTCGGCTTCCAAATGGAAGCACGCATTAGTAACCGCGGCACTGCTTGGAGGATTGGCGGTCTCGGCGATAGCCCAAGAAGTCCTCTTCCAGGAGAGTTTTGAGACAGACGGAGCCGGCAGCCGCTACACTGTAACCGGGGGCGACGTCTATGAAGTCCAAAGGCTCACCGACGAGGGCATCCGCGGCGACCAAGCCGGACCGGTTTACTGGGCGCGCAGCCCGGATGTTTCTATCGTCGGAGTTCCGGGAGCAACGGCCGCAAAACGCCTAATGATGGCCTGGGACGGGGGCATCGTCGATGCGGATGTCACCGAAGATTTTCTGACGTTCTTCGATTCCGTTATTAACTGGATGACTGGCGGCAAGGCCAAGGCGAAAATCATCTTGGTCGGGGCTGTCAGCGACGTACTGATAAATCGCTTGATCTCCAAGGGTCATACGGCCGAACCCGATGACGCCGCAAGCGATCTGCCGGATCCTTCAACCGTTGACGCGGTTCTCTATGGCGGCGGCGCTTCTGGCCGATTCGTAAACTACAAAGTTCCACTGCTCACATGGGTTGGGGCCGACCACGACGACCTCCTCACAGGCAGTATAGGCTCCACTGTCTTCGAAGACCTGGGCGAGATTACGATAACTGCTCCTCAGCATCCGGCGGCCGGAGGCAAGGACGGTAAGTTCACATTCATTAGGGGCGGGCATAATTACGAATTGATGGGTTCGATATTGCCGCAGGGCTCGACAACGGTTGCCGCGTTCACCCGCATCATTCCCGCGACGGTAAATGATCTGGCGGAAGCCGAGGCGCTCTTCGCCGGGAAGACTCCAAGCAAGCAGAGCAGCGGATCGATCGCTGCCGCGGATTTGGTTGACGCGAATAATCCCGCCGCGAATCTTATCTCCTTTTTTAACTTCGACAACGCGGTGCCTGGAAATCCCACCGGCGGGTTTGCAATCCAGGCGACAGGAAAATTCCAAGTCGATGCGGTTGGCACTTTTACCCTCGCGCTCGGCACTGACGACGGTGGACGGTTGCGGATCGACCGCGATGGAAATGGATTGACTGCCGCGGATGACGTGATCGTTGCGGATGCGCAAGGCGGCTTTCGCTACACGGTGGCAGACATCGCGTTCGCGCGAACCGGCCAATTCGATTTTGAATGGGTTTCGTTCAACACGACCGGAGCTTTTGGAGCCGAGATTGCTGTGTCGCTTGACGCCGGAGGTAACGTGACGCCGCCCGACGAAAACTCTTGGGATCTCATCACTACCGTCAGCCCGCACGTGAAATTGAACGGCAGTATCAGCGTAAAGTCGTTCACCCCCGATTTGCCGCCGGAAGCTGTCCACGTCCCATTTTTGGTCGCAAGTGAGGGCCCCGAGGCGGGAGGCAATGTCTTCGGCGGTGGACCATTCGCCAAGTTTGACGGCAAAGCCTTTTATGCCGGTTCCGGAATGAACAAGTTTCCAGGTGACCAGCCGCGGGCGATCCAATTCAACAGCCCAGTGAACGTTTCCGGGAAAGCGAATCTCAAGTTGACCATTGCCATGGCCGGCACCTTCTTGGATTTCGAACGGACTCCTCCTCCGAATGACGCTGGTGGAGCGGATTTTTTCCGAGTGGCGATTGATCCGAACAACTCGGGTATCTACCAAACATTGGCTTATTTCACCGCACCGACTGGAAATGATAAGTTCTTTGATGACGCGAGCACATCAAGCACTCCCACGCGGCTTATATTGGATTTCCAGGATGTCACCTACGATATTCCGCCCGGGGCCACGCAGCTAGGAATCCGCATTGAAGCCAATAGCTCGTGGTGGAACGAGATCATCGGCTTTGATAACATTCGAATCACTTCGGGTGCGATCGCTCCTCCTCCGGCTAAGGAAATCAGCACCGCTGGACTTGTGGCCTATTGGAATTTTGATGGAAATCTCAACGATTCGATCAAAACATTCCACGGCACATCGCGCGGAGCCGTACCCGTGGCGTTCGAGGATGGCAAGGGTGGTTTCGGGAAGGCGATCAAGCTTGACGGGTCCAACTTTGTTGAGATCACCGGAGGTAACAACAAAGAGCTCCAGTTTCCTGGTGGCAGCATGTCTATCGCCGGATGGTTCAAGGTCGGTACGTTTGACAAATCCTGGCAGGCGCTGATCTCCAAGGGCGAGCAAACGAACTACCGAGTGGCGCGCCGAAGCGCCGAGGCCAGCCTTGCTTACGCGGGTGGTGTGGGCGAGGGCACCAATGACGCACCGGACGTGAATGATGGCAATTGGCATCACTTCGCGGCGGTCAGCGACGCTACGCTTGCCGAGTTCGGCACTGCACTTTATATCGATGGAACGAGGTACGAGGTCAATGCAGCCAAACCCGTGCTCGCCGATGGAACTCTGAACCTGATGATCGGCGAGAATCCTGGAGCACTCAACCGGCGATGGATAGGTTCAATCGATGACATCTCCATCTGGGGCCGGGTGATCACAGCGTCGGAAGTAACAACGCTGTATTCCGCTGGAGCGGGACTCCCGCTCAGTTCGTTTGTTGTCAGCGGAGGAAGCCTTGGCGTCGCGCGAACCGCGACAGGGATAACGATCACGTACGAAGGCACGCTGCAATCGGCGGATTCGGTGACCGGACCTTGGACGGATGTCGGTGGATCGACAAGCCCGGCGGCGATCTCGTTCTCCGGATCAGCCAAGTTCTACCGATCGAAGCAATAGAGTAATTCTCGAAATCGTAGGACGGGTCAACCCATAGCATGGTCCGAAATTGGAGGTGACACTCGGTCTGCTACAAAGTTCAAAGGGTCGCTAAAGTGGTGAAAAACGAACCAAGCTATGGGTTGACCCCTTTTCCCGGAAACTGCCCATGGAGAATTCGAGAGCGATCTGCCATCCTCCTTCGTAATCTTTTAAAGACGGTTCGCCGTCGTTGACGCTCGTCTCGGCTTCGCCGATACTTTTCGCAATGAAGATTGTGGGCAAACGACGCACCAGTGAGGACCTCACGCCGATTTCGCCCGGTGAGGCGTTGCGTCGTGCCGCGATTCTCCAGGCGCAGGCCGACTTGTTGAATCCGTATCCGCGTCCGCGCGGCTTTGTCTTCAAGGCGAAAACGCGCGAGGATTACGAGCGATGGCGCAAGACGCAGAGCAATCCTCGACTCTGGTGACACGCATGGCTCCCACGGCTCCTCTCCTGCGCGTTTGTAAATTGCTAAACATGGCTGGGGCAAAATATATCGTGTGCGGCGCGCAGGCTTGCATCCTCCACGGTCTCGTCCGCACCACGCACGGTCTTTTTATTTGGAGCGGTGCTTGACGAGGGCTTGGAAAGGGATTTGGGGATTGTGCTGACATCGCTCT
>JAQBVM010000055.1 GCA_027623095.1 Verrucomicrobiota bacterium | reverse complement strand
GACTTTGGACCCAATCCGGGAGTCTCTCTTGCGAATCAACCCGATTGGCCATCACTATTTTAAAAAACCAGCACGCGCGCATAGGAATTATTCTTCACTGAGTGTTGGATTTGTTCCGACGATACCCCTGGACTCACCAAATTGAAAGCCAGTTTCATGATGCCTTAGATGCTTGGCCAACTGCTGCCGTCCGCGGTGCAGAAGGACTTTGATGTGAATCTGATTCGTATTCATGATCTGCGCGGTTTCGGCTACTGAGAGGCCCTCGCCGTATCTCAACCACAAGGCTTCATACTGATTTGGCTTCAGTTTTTTGGCGACATTCCATACGGACAATTGATCATCTTTTTGTTGCAGCAGGACCGAAGGATCGTCGAAGTCGGGATCTTGTTCGACAGAAAGTTCCTCGGACGGTTTCGCCGAACGGAAATGACTAAAAGCAGTGCGCTTGGCAATCGTGAATAACCAGGTCGAGAAAGCGAACATCGGCCGGTAACGATGAATATTGCGATACACCTTCACGAATGTGTCCTGCGTCAAGTCTTCCGCGTCGTGCCTGTTCCCTGTCATTTGGCAAAGGAAATTGAAGATCCTCTGCTCGAATTTTTCGACCAGCAACTCGAATGACTCGCGGCAGCCGGCTTGACACCGCGCCGCAAGCTGCTCGGGACTCAATTCGCTCAGATCGACTGCAGGCACAACTGCTATCCCGGATTCGCTGGGCCGCGAGGTTTGCAACTCGATGGTTTCCAATTTCCTGATTTAGTTCGACTGGTTCGGAGGGTTCGTTTCCGACTGAGTTGGGGATTTCCCATCGATCCGCGCTCTATCTTCGATCTCACCTTCCAACTTTTTCAAGGCCTCGCCCAAGGGATACTGGAGCTTGATCGTAACAATGTCCCCGGCGCTTGAAACATTGATTCCCTGGATCAGCCGTTGCAGCTCGTGATTATCGGACTGGCTCAATGACGCGAGAGCGATCATCCCCTGCAAAACCGCCTGTATCTGCCCAACCACCTGGGCCGACTTGGCCTTAAGAACGAGCTCAGCGACAAGTTTGTTTTCCGTTTCACCCAGCATTATGCGTCCGCCCTCGGCCATTTGAAGCACCTTCGCCTGAGCTGGCGCGTTTTGCGCGCTGCTCAAACCATCTGCCACAGCCAGAAAGAAGAACGATTTTGATTCTGGAAGAAGGTCGGAAAACGCCTTCGTCGAAGCAACACTTTTCGTCTTGCCATTCAAAACACTTTGGGCTTTTTCAACCTGCTTTCGGGATTTGCCAAGAAGCACCAGATTCTTGGGTTCAATTCCGATGAAGAGCTCCTTATTCAACGTATAGAGCGGAGTCGCAGCATCAGAAACTTTCGAAACCGAGGCGTTTGAGTCCGAGAGCATCTGCGCGGCTAGCAATCCTTCGAAGATTTTCATCGCCTCGGCATCCGCCTGAACCATCAGGATTCCGTTGGCATCCGGTTCGTGATCAAAATCTGTTCCATAGGCAGTGACGGAACGAATTCGTTGAATCAACGGTCCGAGATCGAGTTTTGATTTATTCTTGATATCAGCCAAAACCTCATCGAGAACGTGCTTCATCGCCAACTGCCCCACTTTGGTGCTCCTAAAATTGTCGAGGTCGATATGCAGCAGCCATTTTGAATCTCCGGCAACGCACCCTTTCTGAAGTGGCTCTGCCAATACAACCGCCGCATGTCCCAAGGCTAGAGCGAGCGCACCAGCAAAAATTTTCATTCCCGTTCTCATAGGTTTATATCCGGTTGGTCGTTTGCGCGATTCGCCACGCTTGATCGCGGGCACCGTTCACACACACTTAGTTCGCGCGAAACGCGCCGCAGGTTACATGTATGTTTGGGGTTTTTCATCATTCGGAGATTTCCAGATTTCGCATCAAGATGGTTGGACAGGGAATGAAGACCGTCTCCTGCCATTGTTGGTGAACGTGCTGGAATCGTCCCCGTTTGTGGCCAAACGTCAAATCCCGGCCTCTATCCCCGGCTCAGACATCTTGCGCAGGGACTTTAAGCAAAGGCTCAGCAGGAAGTAGTTTTTGGAACGGTCATCCTCCCTTTCCAGTAATGTAAGGGCGCCCAGGGTCAACCCGGCAATCCCCTTTTCACCGGCGGCGAAGCGTTCATTCCGATACGTCTTGAGTTGGGCGATCAGTTGCCGGACACGTTCCGGAGTGAAGATGTGTTCGGCCATCTCGCCAAGGAGCGGCAAAATCGTTTCCTTGAAGAGTCTCGTCGTGGCCTCATCGTGCTGCGGATCACCTGAGAATTCAGGCGACCGCCCGGCGAAACTCTCGCAGCGCTCGTTCAGAATGGGCAGCCATTGTTCGATATCCCGCGGCGAGAGAAGCAGCGCGGAGGCATCCTCGCGCTCCAGCAGCGTTACAGAGTTGCGCTCCATCGCGTCCAGGCTGGCGCTCGCCTGGGCGCGCAGCTGCGGATTCGCCAGCAAGAGCGCCTCCATGCGGGCCTTCCTGGCGGGGTCCGCCTGTTGTTCGTGCAGCCAGGCTTCCACTTCCTCGATATTCATGCTCTGAAGACGTTTCCGATCCATCCCGAGTTCGGCCAGCAAAGCGCCGTCCACGCCGCGCTGTTTCTCAACCCAGGCGGTGTAGCCGAAGGAGAACATTTCGAACAGGAACGGATTGCTTTCGTTAGGAAAGTCACTGGTGAAGTAGGAGCAATGCTGAAGCATCCAGGCGTCCAGCCATCGCTCAGCCCGAACATCATTCGGCAGGTGCAACAATAAGCTCATTGAAAGATGGTTTCGGCGGTCTTCGTCGGCCAAATGCAGAATAGCGGCACGGAGAATCTTCCCCGCTTGATCATGGCCTAAAGAGGTCTGAGGCTGCCCCACTTGATCGAACGCGCGCCGGACGTCGTCTGCCGTGAACCGCAACGGCACAAACCTTTCCTCAGCAAAAAGCACGCGAGCGCGATTGAGATACGCCTCCTCGTCCTCGACGAACGCATCGAATTCCGGGCGATGCTCTTCAAGAGCCTTGCGGGCGGACTCGATTTCGGGTCGCCGTTGCATGTAGCTCAGAATGGGCAGGATCTGGCTTTGCAGCCGTGCGAATTCAGCCCGCTCCTCTTTCGCCCCCCGACTCGCAAGTTTTTGCAGGAGATAGGGGATTTGCTGGATGCTCGGTGGCCGCTCTGCCTCGTCGAATGACGTTTCTGCAACGGCGGACACTGCCGGAGATACGGCCGTGCGCCGCTCATCTTGGGCCAGGCAACACCGTTTGTATTTCTTGCCACTGCCACAAGGACAGGGATCGTTTCGTCCTATTCTAGTTTTCAAGTTGTTCGACTCCGGAATTGACAGCATGACAGACCGCCAGACCCTGACACCGGCCTTGACGAGAACTTCCTACGAAGATTCGCAGCAATCATTTCTGCATGTCGTCACTGTGGTGGTATTCTTTCAATGTAAACAGGACGGCGCCGATCATGAGAAACGCCAGCGCGGCGGCACTCACGGTGAGAACGGAAAACAAGGTGCCTTCGGAAGTCCAGTGATACATATCTCGGATGGATTCGTTGTTCCCGAGGATCGTTCGCAAATGGCGGGAGATGGCAAGATTATTGACATTCGTTGGAATTCTGCCAATTCCGAATTCAACCACGAACCCGTAGATGATCCCCAAAACCATATAACGCTGGGTGAAAAGTCCGAGCAACGCGCTCAATGCTCCAAAGGCGAAAACGCCAAGAAACTGAGCCGTCAGAAACGCGGGAGCAAAAGCGAGCAAATCGGGAATCGACCGCATCAATCCAGCGGCCAGGACAAGACTGCCACTACCCAGGGCGAGCAGTTCCAGCAACAGGATTTGGCAGATGAACTTCATGACGAAGAGTTTCCCGCGGGTCAGGGGCCGGGTCGTCAAAAATCCAAGCGTGTCCGCCTGAAGGTCGTCGCGAATCAACGCGCCACACACGGACAAACAGTAAAGCGGCAGCAAAAGAAGCAGGTAAAAATCGATCGTCCAGTGAAAGAAGGGCTCGCTTCGCCCATCCTGGATCGTAAACCAAACCAGGAGAGGAATCGAGCAGATGAGAAACAATAACAGCGGCAAGCGCCGCGCCGCCAACTGGGTTTTCAGAGTGATTCGCAGCAATCCCCGGAACGCGGCGACAGCGTTAGGCTGAATTGCATCCGGCGCGCCGTCTTCTTGAAAAAGAGTCTTGTCGCCTCCAACTGTCTCGTTCATGCCGTCACTTTCTCAAAGATTCGCTTGAGCGACCGGTTGTGGCTTCGAATTTCGTACACTGAAACATCAGAACTCAACAGCAGACGGGTCCAAGCGCCGTAAAACTCTACCGGATTCTCAACACGAATGTGAACCATCCCATCCGCCGGTTCCAAGTCGAAGCCCAGCAAAACTCCTGCCTCGAACAAGTGGCGCGCCAGCTTTCGAGGATCCGAGCATCGAATCGACAGTTCCTCGGACCAGTTCTTAAGATCCTCCCGGATGTCTTTTTGGCCACCCGACGCCAGAATTCGTCCCCAGTTAAGGATGATAATTTCTCCGCAAAGCGATTCGAGTTCGGCGAGAATATGGCTTGATATGAGAATCGTCGTTCCACCGGATGCAAATTCCTTTAAGATCTGAGCAATCTCTTGCCGGCCCATCGGATCGAGACCGTTCATCGGTTCATCCAACACCAGGAGATCCGGCGCATGCAGCAGCGCCTGAGCAAGCTTGACGCGCTGGCGCATACCTTTTGAATACTGCGCCATTCGCTTGCGCCAGTGCTCCCTTGGGAGCTTAACCTTTTCGAGCATTGATTCCGCACGCTCCCTGACGCGAGCGGGTGAAATTCCAGAAATCAGACCCAAACCGCACAGCCAATCCAAAGGCTGAAGATCTTTTGGAAGCGACTCCCGTTCCGGACAGTACCCGATTCGCTTGAGCAGCCTTGGATTGTTCCATGGTCTTTCGCCGAAAACCGTCAATTCCCCCGAACTGGTCTGGAGCTGCCCTGTGATGATTTGAATTAGCGTGCTTTTCCCAGCGCCATTTGGCCCAACCAGCCCGGTCAGTCCCGCGCGGATTTCGAAACTCACGTTGTTAAGCCCCATGACGACTCCGTACCAGCGGCTCAACTCCCGGGCTTGCACCACAACACTCATTCTGGTTTTACCTTTCTGACAATGATCACAATCGAAATGATCATCATTGCCCCAAGACCGAGCAACGCACCGTTTAGATTCGGCGCATCGAACGTGGATCTGCTTTGCTCTCGAATCGTCCGGATCATATCGCCGAAAAACGGAATGTTCTGCTCAGCGGCCCGAAAGTCGTTCTGTATTTGGAAAACAGCCAAGCCAAGCTGCTCCAAATTGTAGCTGAAACTCAGATGCTTGAGCCACGGTTTGGTTTCGTGCGCAATCGGAATTAGAGCATTTCCAACCAGCCACATTGCCACCCACAAGGATGTCGTCGCCTTGGCACGCGACGAGATTGCAGAAACACCAAGCGCCAGAATCCCGAGAATGGCCATGCTCGATCCGAGATACAGAAGCGTATGCCCCAACGCCAATCGAGAATGCCAAAAGAAATGCCAATTCGGAGAAAGCAGGTTTCCGGTGAACCAGGCAGCGCATGCCGGGCCCAGCCAAGTTAGGACCATCAGCCCAACAACCGTCGCAAATTTCCCCAGCAGGTAATCGAACCGTCCAATCGCTTTGGAGGAATAGACAATGATCGCATTGCTCGAAAGGTCCCTTGTGATCAGGTGCGGGATTGATATCGCGATCGCAATCATGGTCAGGGTAAGCAAATTGGATGTGAAATAGTAGAAGAGCAGGTTAAAACTCGTTCTCACGGAAATCTCGGGATGCTGTTCCAGCCAGCCGGTCAATGCAGCTCCAACGGCTTGGAGCCTTGGATTCAAGTTGCTCAGCCACTTCACGACGATGCTGTCGGCAACCAGGAGTTGCCCCAAAAAGAACAATAGAAAGACCTGCAGAAGCGCGGAAGCCCAACAGAGCGTCACGATGTAGCGCATCCATCTAACTTGGAGACAGCTCTTAAGACCCTGGCCCGCGATGACCGCGCGACGGCTCCAGATCCCCAAATGCCTGCCTTCCCAGTGTTTGTAGTGTGTATCGTGCAGCGCCATCGCAATTGTTCAGACGGATTTCGAGTCCGTCTCTAATTCTGATTCTCTCCCAACGCCTTGATAAACATCTCTTCCAACGCGTTCGGACTTGGAATGATCTCCAGCGGCGTCACTTGAATGTCGCTCATCAAACGGAGCAACGGATTCAGGTTCTCGCCCGCATGTTCCACGCGGATATGTCCGTTCGTCAACTTCTCGCAAGGCCAGGAGTTGCGTCGAAACGCCTGAATCAGCTCGTCATGGCGATTTGCAACCACCACCTCCGCGGCTCCGCGCCGGCGCGATTTAAGGTTCTCGAGCGTATCGTGAACGAGCACTCTCCCCCTCGCGATAATCACGATTTGATCACAGATCCGGTCCACGTCATGCAACAGGTGAGAGGAAAGAACCACCGAGATTCCGTGGTCTTTCCGTAGGCTTTGAATCAGTTCCAATATCTGCGCCTGCCCTTTCGGATCCAAGCCGTTCGTCGGTTCATCCAGGAATACGAGTTCGGGATCATGCACGATCGCTTGGGCAAGTTTGAGCCGCTGTTTCATGCCCGTCGAATAGGTGTCAATTTTTCGATATCGTTCCTGCCCCATGCCGACAAAATCCAGCATCTCGTGGGCTCTTTGGCGGGCGGATTGAAATGGAATTCCGCAAAGTTGCGCGCAATAAGTGACATACTCACAGCCGACCATTCCGGGAATATGACAGTCCTGCTCCGGAGCATAGCCAATGCGCTTTCGGATTTCCCGTCCCTCGTGGCCCACTTCGCGGCCCAACAGTTTCGCCGAACCGCTGTCGAACGGCTGAAGTTGAAGGAGACATTTCATGAAGGTGGATTTCCCCGCGCCATTTGGCCCCAAGAGACCAATCGATCCGGGCGGAGCCTGCAAGGAAACCGAATCCAGAGCCTTCAGTGAGCCATACCGCTTGCAGAAATTCGCGGTTTCTATGATCGGAGTGGCCATCGCGAATCATTTCAGCCGGACTTGCATTCCTTGTAAAGAGAAAGACATCGCGATCCAGTACGAAAACGGCGCCGGGTTTTCCAATACTTCCCGGACACGACGCGCGATATGAAAGGCTGCGTGCATTTCGATTTACCCGTTATACACAGCAAGTTCCTAAAAAGTTTCAGAAAGATGCGTCAGTCGCATCCTTTATAGGCCAAATCGCAGGGACTAACGCTGCTCACTCCGGAAACAAAGGTGGGGCGACACTCTGTGAAGCCCTGATCAACCTTAAAGGGATCAAACTGAGAAAGAAGGCGCAATGGAAACACCGAGGAATCCGGAAGCCCTTCGTTCCCCTATCCCCGTTTCTGGCAGGCCAGACACCCCGAGAAGAAGTCAGGCTCCACGGAGTGTCGCCCCACCATCCGAGGTCCACGGTCACGATTCCCTAAGCCAAAATTTCAGTGACGATTCGAGCCGGATTCACACCGGTTAGCCGGTCGCGCAAACCGTTTCGCATAAAAAACAGTTCCTCATGATCCAATCCCAATAGACGCAGCATCGTTGCGTGAAAATCGGGCACACTCACCCTGTTTTCCACCGCCGCCATTCCTAACTCGTCAGTCGAACCGTGAGTGATGCCCCCTTTGACTCCCCCACCCGCCATCCAAGTCACCATCGCGTTTTTATTGTGATCTCTCCCAGACTTTTTCTCGTCTTTGTCGCCGGACAATTGCGCGATAGGCAATCGTCCGAACTCCCCTCCCCAGATCACCAGAGTGCTATCCAAAAGTCCGCGTTGCTTGAGGTCCCGCAGCAACGCAGCAACCGGCTGATCCGTCTTTTCGCACGCGCCCTTTAAGCCGCCCGCCAATTCGGTGTGGTTGTCCCAAATTTGAAACTCGATGAAAAGTTGAACGAACCGGACGCCGCGTTCGATCAATCGCCGGGCATAAAGGCAGCGCCGGGCATACGAATCCGTCTTTTTGCCGCCCACCCCGTACATCTCCAATGTTTCTTTGCTCTCCTGGGAGAGATCGAGCGCGTCCGTTGCAGAAAGCTGCATTCGGGCCGCTAGCTCGTAGCTGGCAATACGCGCCGCCAACTGAGATTGCCCCGGACGAAATTCCTGATGCGATCGATCCATTCGCGCCAACAATTCACGTTCTCTTTGCGTGACCCGATCTGGCTCGTCAAAATCACGGCTAAGATTCAAAATGGGCGATCCCGTCGAACGAAAGCGAGTGCCTTGATACAGTGGCGGCAAATATCCGGGCTGCCAGCTCTGTGTGTGGTTCACCGGCAATCCTCCCGGATCATCGAGAACTACGTAGGCCGGGAGGTTTTGACTTTCGCTTCCCAGTCCGTATGTCACCCAAGCGCCCAGGGACGGATGCCCGGGCATTTCTTGTCCCGAGTGGATCTTAAACAGACCCGGTTCATGCGTCAGGTTGGTTGTGTACATCGAGCGAATCACCGCAATCTCGTCCACGCATTGAGACAGATAGGGCAGCGCATCCGAGACCCAGATGCCGGATTGACCGTGGCGTTCGAACTTAAACGGGCTTCGCATCAACGCTCCCGCCGATTGAGGATTCTCGACCTCTCCAGCAATTTTCTCAAAATGTGACTGACCATGAAACTTATCCAGCGCCGGTTTGGGATCGAACAGATCCATTTGGCTCGGACCACCGTTCATAAACAGATGAATCACCGAGCGCGCGCTTGCGGAAAGAATCGGAAGTTTCGGCTTGAGGTTGTATTCATTCAGTGGCGATGCCGAAGTGATGCCGCCCGATAGATCACGACCGAGCAGGGTGGCAAACGCGGCGCCAAGACAACCAGTTCCCACACGTTCAAAAAAATCCCGGCGAGTCAGTTGATATGATGGGTTATCCCGAAAATGGGAGGGTGAGGCTCCGCCGAACCCTGGATTCCACCCAAGAATGGGTTCGACGGGAGTCACACCCTCCCGCGCAAACGAAGACACTGCTTGAATCGGATTTTTCATTTTAAGTGGTGTCCCGAATGGAATGGGGGATTCATGGCTATATAAGTATTCATCGCTGTTCAGTCAATATAGAGGAATGCCGCGGAATTCATCATGGCATGACAGACATTCCCCAGAGCCTTTCGCGAGGCTTCATGTGGGGCGATCCCAGACTCAAGCCAAAGTTCGTCCAATTCGCCCATCGCCATGAGTGTCCCCGCTAGTTCGCCTGAATCCGGCGGCCTCGAAAGGGCCAACAAATAGAGGTTCTCAATCTGTCGCGAAACTACATCACCCGCACCGCGAATGATTCTGGCGGCAAACGCCTCGCTCAATCGGTGGATCCATTCGTTGTTCATCAGATGCAGCGCTTGCGGCGCAACGTTCGAAACCGGCCGATCCACGCAGTTTGGGTTCATTCGCGGCCGATCAAAATCGTCGAGAATTGTCAGCCGCTGTGTTCGTCTCTTCTGAACATAAATGCTGCGGCGCCATCCCGAATGAATCTCGGTGGAGGTTACCAGTCCGTCGTCCCTGACGGTCACGCCATCCGCCGTTCCGAATGCTTCGCGCCGCAACCGGCCGGAGATAGCGAGAAACGAGTCACGAATCACCTCCGCTTCCATTCGCCGCAAAGGCATCCGCGCCAGCAATCGATTCTCAGGATCAATCCGGAGACCATCCGGGGTCGCAATGCTGGACTGGCGGTACGTCCGCGAGTCCATCATCAATCGATGCATATGCTTGATACTCCAGCCGCTTCGGACGAATTCGTTCGCCAGCCAGTCCAGCAGCTCCGGATGCGTCGGTTGCCCTCCAGCTTTTCCAAAATCATCCAGCGGCTCCACCAGACCGCGGCCAAAGTGATGTTTCCAGAGACGATTCACCATCACACGCGCGGTCATTGGATGATCGGATCGCACAAGCCATTTCGCGAATGCCAGCCGGTTCCCTGTCTTTTTGGCTCCCGGCCAGGGAGGCTCCGGAGCGAACGGAGTTTTTCCATCGGTCAATACGGACGGAACTCCCGGTCCCACAAGAAGGGTCGGCTGGCGAAAATCTCCGCGTCGCAGGACGTATGTTGGCGACGGTTCTCCACGATCCCAAAGAGCTCGAATCAATGGCTCCGGAGAGCGCTGGGCCTCAATCTGCCTGATCTGATCTTCCATTCTCTTTAAAGCCTCTTCCGTCCCAGTGTCCAGATTCTTGTCCTTATTCTTGAGTTCGTCGCGCTGCTTCGTGAGCGGTTCAATTTGCCGGACGAACTCATTGTCGGCAGTTTCCCATGCGCGTCTTTCGCTCGACGTCACAAAGGGCAAATAACGAGGGTTGCCAACTGATGACTTGAGGGGACGCAGCCAGTCGTATTCGTCCATCGCCCCCTTGAACACTGCGGCGAGGCGGTAATAATCGCGCTGCGGAATCGGATCAAACTTGTGCGAATGACAGCGGGCACACCGGATCGACAATCCCATCACCGAAGAACTCAAAATCCGAATCTGATCATCAACGACATCAAGTCGGTTGGGAGCAAAACCCGTGATCCCTGAAAACGTGCCATCCGCCGACATGCGAAGAAAACCTGTCGCAACCAGGTTGTCGCAAAGTTCCGGAGTAATTTCTTCCGCGTTCTCATAATCGGCCAATTCATCGCCGGCAATCTGCTCCAGGAGAAAACGATTGTACGGTTTGTCTTCATTAAAGGCCCGAATAACATAGTCCCGGTACCGGTAAGCGTGAGGCCGCACAGGGTCGGAATGTTGCACACCTTCCGAATCCGCGTATCCGGCCAGATCCAACCAGAACTGTCCCCAGCGCTCTCCGTAACCGGATGAGGCGAGCAACCGATCAATCAGCCTTCCGTAGGTCATCGGACCATTTTCGAGAACGAACCGCATGACGTCCTCCGGCTCCGGAGGCAATCCCACAAGGTCCAAATAAGCGCGTCGAATAAGAGTGTATGGATCGGCCTCCGGCGATAACTTAAGCCCTTGGCTCCGGAGCCTCTTGCCGATAAACGCGTCAATGGGATTCGGAAGCAAACCTTCCAACGGTTCGGTTGGAATCTCAGGAGGTTCGACGCGTTGGGGCGGTTGAAACGCCCAGTGCCGTCGATCCGCATCCGTCACGAGAGGATCCATTTCGCTCGACGCCACATCCGGTTGAACGTTCGCCACGGGTGCTCCCGCATCGATCCATCGTTCGAGGATCTGCAACTCTTGCGGTTCAACCGGTTTCACACTATGCGAAGCCAATTTTTCGCGAGGTGGCATTTCACCGTCTCGGATTTTTCGCACCAGAAGACTTTCACCCGATTTCCCAGGAATCATTGCTGGACCCGATTTTCCGCCCTTTAAAAGGCTATCCGGAGTTCGAATATCGAGCTTGCCCTCCTGTACCTGTCGTCCGTGGCACTCGGCGCAATGCAACAGCAAAATGGGAAACGCATCGTGCTGGCTCGGCGAATCCCCTGCTCCAAGACCCCCGCGGATTGGAAGAATCGAGCCGATCAAGAACCATCCCGCAACCAATCGGAGACGCAGACTCCACAACGCAATTCGGGATTTTGCCGGGTTCATATTGGGCGGATGCTATCCTCCCCCTCCAGACTTGAGAAGCTCAGAGTAGTTGACCTCCGGCCCATGAATCCGTATCGATTAAAGACACCGTTTCGGTTAAAAACGCCGATTTGAGCGCGTTTTCCTTCTATCGGGGGGGAGGGTGAGACTCGCGTCGAACCCATACTTCGGTCGTTTTCAGGGTTCGGCAGGAGCCTCACCCTCCCATTTTCGAGGTAACAGATTTTCAAACACGCTCATAAGTCTGCCTCTGCGGTTCAGATCTGCGGGCATACTTGTCCTTCTTTACTTCCTGCCAATTCTCCGCAAATCCTAAGCCAGAATGAAAATAACGGATATCGAATGTCATATTCTTCTCGTTCCCGATGTTCGCACCGACGTGACTTCCTCGGCGCAGGACAACATCGTCGTTCTGATTCACACGGATGAAGGCATCACCGGAATCGGAGAAACGGATGTCAATCCGTGGGTCGCAAAAGCCGCGATCGAGTCACCTAGCACGCACACGATGGGGCTCGGTCTCAGAGAAATGTTGATCGGAAAATCTCTGGAACAACCCCCGGAAACGATCTGGGAACGGCTTTACACGGGAAGCGCGATGAATGGCCGGCGCGGGGCCGTGATCTGCGCGATCGGCGCTCTGGATATGGCGATGTGGGATATCCGGGGAAAAGCCGCCGGCAAACCATGCTGGAAACTGCTCGGCAGCCAGGCAAAGGAAGCAATTGTTCCATACGCGTCCCTCCAGCCTAACGGCGCATCTTTCGAAGAGTATCGCGATTCGCTGATTGAATGGCTCTTAAAAGCGCGGGCACTCGGTTTCAAAGCCGCGAAGATCGAAGTGACCCTAACCGGCCCGTACAATCACAGCGGACTCAACGAACCCGATGAACGCACCACGGAGGTTGTCGTCGCTTGTCGCGAGGCGGCTGGCGATGCGTTTGTCCTGATGGTGGATGTCCAGTACGCTTGGTCCGACAGCGATCGGGCACTGCGCACCCTTCAGGAATGGAAGGATTTGAACATCTTCTTTATCGAAACTCCGTTGCAGATTGATGATCTCAAAGGTTACGCCCGGCTTCATCGGGAAGCTCCAATGCCGATCGCGGCGGGCGAATGGCAGACAACCCGTTTTGAATTTGCGGACCTGATGGATGTCGGGCTCGTGGATGTGGCACAACCCGACATTGGCCGTGTCGGAGGACTCACCGAAGCGCGGAGAGTTTGTCAAATGGCCGCGGAACGAGGGCGCAAGATCGTCCCTCACTGCTGGAAAACCGGAATTGGCATTGCCGCATCTGCCCACTTGGCGGCAGTCACACCACACTGTCCATACATCGAATTCCTTCCGGCGGAGCTTTGCGATTCACTCCTTCGGAAAGAACTGGTCGCGGACGAATTGAAGCTGAAAGATGGAGTGATTGCGCTACCCGAGAAGCCGGGCCTGGGCATTGAACTGAACTGGGACGCGCTCCGCCATTACACGGTCGGATAAAGATCCGAGGAGCTCCCTTACTTCCCAACCATTTTTCCAAGCGTGTCCCGCACGCTGGCGAGAAGCCGGACTCCCGCCTGGCCTTGGTCTTTGACGCGGATCAGATCTTCGGCTTCGTTGATCGTTTCAAGAGCCGATTCAAGGACCTTTTCATTTTGATTCCGCCGCATGAGGACAACTTGAAGCAGAGTTGAGATGCCGGTGATATAAAGATTGTACCCGCGCACCTCGAAGGTATGCATCGACGGTTTGACGATAAACTCCACACCGTGCCAAATGAACATGACGCCCCCAACCTTTTCGTTGGCTTTCATGTTCATGATCGACTTGGGATCCGGGACCGTTTGCCGGATATATTGCGCAAGCTCAGGTAAGGTCGAAATCATTCGTTTGTATCCGGAAAAGGATTAGCCGAAGACTGACGAATCACATTGTCGCTGTCAAATTGTAATTCAGTTCTCACGATTGATCGAGAAACCGATAGAGCCAATAGAGGAAAAGCCCCTCAACCGCAACGAACGCAACAAAGCTAATTGTCACGATCCACCAATGCCCCAAGTTGCGAAGCGTTTTCATACCAGACTCCCAAACGCAAGAATGATGCCAACGCGGGATCACGAGTCGGTCTTTATCTCCCACCCGGATGCCACCAAAGCCTTGTATCCACCCGCCAGAGATAAGACGTTTGTGTATCCCATCTTCTGAGCAGCATCCGCAGTCAAGGCAGACCGATATCCACCACCACAATACATGATAAGTTCGGCGTTCAAATCAGGATGTTTGGCCTCCAAATCGCGCTCCAGAATCCCTTTTCCCAAATGCACCGCCCCGGCTGCGCGGCCATTTTGCCACTCGTGATCCTCCCGGACATCGATCAAAACAGCCCCCGGATTCTTATCGAGGCGCTCGCGAGCTTCTTCGACCGTGATTTCGCTAATTCGAGAACGAGCGTCATCTACCAATTTGAGAAATCCAGATGAATGTTGCATGCAGAAACATGATTCGAGCGAATTCTGCGGTCAATCGAATTTCAGGATTTCGAATTGCCAGAAAACCGTGCAGCGCTTAGACAGGCGTATGGATGATCGAAACGAACCCGTTTAGGGACGTGCGATCAGGCAATCCCGTATGAAATCGAAACAGATTAAACTTTTTATCAAACCTTATTGCGGCTGGTGCCACGAAGCGATCGCGTGGCTCAATGAACGGGGCGTTCAATTTCAGACGCTCGACGTGGTTTCCAATCGAGCAGCCCGAAACGAAATGATCGCGTTGTCCGGGCAAACACTTGCTCCTGTGATCGAGGTCGATGGCGAGGTTCTCGCCGACTTCGACACAGGCCAGTTGGCGGTGTTTTGGAACCGCCTGGAATCCGCGCAATCGTAATCGCAAACCACCGAAAGCGTGACCCTTACAGACCAAAAGAACCCAAAACCGACAGCGCAGCAAAGGGCGCGCCTCCCCCATTGGCTCCGGCTTCCACTTCCGACTTCCGACGTTTTCATTTCAACTCGAAATCTTCTGAAAGACCTGAAGCTTCACACGGTCTGTGAAAGTGCCAAGTGCCCGAACCATTGGGAATGCTGGAGCCGCGGAACCGCCACCTTCATGATCGCCGGCGACCACTGCACCCGCGCCTGTGGCTTTTGCTCCGTGACAACCGCCAAGCCACTGGCTTTGGAATCCGATGAGCCGTCGCGTGTCGCTGAGGCCGTAAAGCGAATGCGACTCAAACACGTTGTCATCACGGCAGTTGCCCGGGACGACCTGCGAGATGGCGGCGCCGGACATTTCCATGAAACTGTGCAAGCGGTTCGCAGTGTAAATCCGGGAATCGCGATTGAAGTCCTCGTGCCCGATTTTCTCGACCGGGACGAATCGATTGATAAAGTGCTCGCGGCGAAACCGGAGATTTTCAATCACAATCTCGAAACCGTGCGGCGATTGACTCCGAGCGTGCGTTCGCGATCCACTTACGACCGTTCCCTCAGCGTTCTCAAAAAGGCAAAAGAACGTTCAGGCGGCCGCATTCTCACCAAATCCGGAATCATGCTGGGCCTAGGAGAACTCGACGACGAATTGCGCTCCGCCTTGACCGATCTGCGCCATGTTGATTGCGACATTCTTACATTGGGTCAATATCTTCAACCCACGCCCAAGCACCTGCCGGTATTCGAGTACGTCCACCCGGACCGTTTTGAAGAATATGGGGAATTCGCCAAGACCTTGGGTTTCATGCATGTCGCAAGCGGCCCGCTCGTCCGGAGTTCCTATCACGCCGACGAGATCTCCGAAGTCGCTCACTTTTAATACGCGCTCGGAAGGCCGCCGCCGCTGACAACCAGACAGGAATTCCGAAGAACAAACCTTCCGTGTTCTGCGGGCAATGGCCCCTCCAGAATCGAACGAAGGACGCCGAATTCTCAATCAACCGTCTATCCCCGCGTCTTTGCGTCTTTGCGTCTTTGGGTTTTCATTTGGCATGGGCTTAACGCCAAGACGCCGAGACGCCGAGACGCGGAGGCGCAAAGATCAAATTCTCACGCCGAACAGGGCGCTATCGAGTGTCGCCTCACCTTGATTCATCGGTGGCCTGTGAGGGGACGGAACAAAGTGGAGTCACCGCTTTGGCGGCGTCGATGTTGAGAGCGCCCGAACGAACGCGGCAACTCCGCAAGCTCCGTCGCCGCAGTCCAGGACCTGGCGGTTACATCGACGGTTACCCCGAAAACGGGAGGGTGAGGCTCCCGTCGAGCCCTGGAATTCTGCCAAGAATGGGTTCGACAGGAGTCTCACCCTCCCACACATAACGAGGAACGCGGTTGAATCGATGTTTTCATCCGAACGCGTGTCCTCTTTGGACGGGGGGCACGGAGAAATCAAAAGGCGCGCCACATCACGCGGTGACAAACTGACAAACCGACACGTTTTTTGTCACGGCAGGCTGACAAACTGTGACAAAGCCATGACAAACGCTGACAAATTGTCAGTTTTGTCGCGACCAGGGCTTTGCCCTGGACCCGGAAGACCAAATGCCAAAAACCAACTCTCAATGGCTCGGCGGGACCGCGACGCAGCAACGAAACCCGAGATCGGCGTCGCGGACCCAGGCCCTGCCCCCGAACCGGACCGGGGCCGCCAGGTTCAGGGGCGGATTGTTCCACGAGCCGCCGCGCACCGCGCGGAGATTCCCGTCGCCTTCGATAGTTTCTGGGTCTGACGCACCACTTTTGCGGTTTTGATACGCTTTCGGATCCCAGACATCGCGGCACCATTCCCAGACATTCCCGGCCATATCTCCCAATTCGTTCGGAGAATCGCCGACGGGAAAGGCTCCAACCGGGCTGGTCGCACCAATATCCTGGTTGTAATTGGCGTGATCATCCGTTGGAGGTTTATTGCCCCAGGGATAGAACCGTCCTTCCCCGCCCCGGGCGGCGAATTCCCACTGCGCTTCGGTTGGCAGCGACACTTCGCTCTTGCTGTTCCACCATTCCGGTGGGGTGATCTCCCCGGATTGGAATCTCAAGGTCAGCCATTTGCAGTAGGCCCCGGCCTCGAACCAACTGACCCCCACAACCGGCTGGCTCGGGTTGTTGAACTTGCCGTCCCTCCACAATCTGGGTTCCTTGCCCGGCAGAAAGTACAGCTTCCATTCTTCTTTCAACGAGTATCCCTTCCTGATTCGCTCGTACCAGGAATCGTACCGCTCCGGTTTCATCCGCAGCCAAGCCCAACCATCTTTGCTAAACAACCTCCGGTCCTCATAACCCCCATCCTCGACGAATTCCCGATACTCGCGATTGGTGACTGGGAACCGGCCCAGACGGAATTCACTGGTGATTGTAACCACGTGCGGGGGCGCGCAATATTCTCTCCAATCCTCGTCGATCCGTTTGTCCGGGTCGGTCGTTCCCATTTCAAAACTCCCCGAAGCAATGCGAACCCACCGGAGTGGCAGCCCAGGATGCGGGCGAACCCTTCAATCTCGCTTTTTTCCTCCGCGCTGGCCGGCCGGTCCGAGTACAGTCCCTCCTCCAGATAATGTCGAAAGTCGATTTCCGGAATGTCGCGAACCCGCCCCAGCTCCTGCATTTTTCGCGCAACGGCACTGACACCTGTTTTCACGTGACGAACCCTGGCGTCGCTGCCACCGGCGACGGTGCCGAACCGATTGTTCAATAGCACATCGACGGCTTTTCCGTACAGATCAGCCCGCCAATTCGTTCGAAGGGGGACATAAACCTGCTGGAGGCGGAACTGCAGCGGCTCAGATGATCCGACCAGGGTTTCCAAATCGCTCAGTTCGGATTTCAGATGCTCGCGGTAAACAAGGGGAATCAACTCACGGATTCGGGCGGGCTCAACCTTCGCGCCGGTGATGCCCCAGACCAGTTGGTCGAGGCTCTTGCGGAATTGGGCCGGATCGCTGAAATCCACCCAGCTTCGGCTCTTGAGAAATCCTGGAAGCTTGGCCTTTCGCAGAATGACCGGAATCAATTGCAGGTTTTCCTTGGGGTTTTGTGCGTAGTCAAGAGCGTGATGGTACTCTTCCTTAACCCAGCCGGATTTCATCGAATTGGGGGAAACGATCAACGCCATCGCTTTGGACTGGGCAAGGCCAGTTTCCAAGTCCTCCGCAAATCGATTGCCCGGGCGAATCTTCTCCTGATCGATCCAGACCTTGATCCCCTTGCGTTCGAGAGCGGCTTTGAGTTGCAGCACCCATTCCCGATCCCCGCTCTGATAGCTGATAAAAACGTCGAACGGTTTTTCGATTTCCTTGGCGGCCATGCGCGGAAGAAAACGCCGAGCGTGAATCCGGCATCAATACTGATTCTTGCGCGGGGAAGGAAAGAGGAATACTCACGCCAAAGGCACAAAGGCCACAAAGGAGGGCAGAAACAGGATCGCGGATCCTGGAGTTGCCGGACAACCCCGGAGCGGAGCGTTGCTGAGGTGATCACAGCAGTTCTCATTCTGACAGGCATGGAGTTCCGGCTTCAGCCGGTTTTCACGCTCCAACCGGCTGAAGCCGGGACTCCGTGCGGTTCGCGGGCAGTGCCTGGCGCCGATTTGCGCTTTTGCGTGGCTGTGAATTCTCTGAGAATCTCGAATGACGGAGCGCGGCTGGTCTGCGACCCAGCCGCGCTCTGTAAAACGAAATTGTTGCGCTGCTTTTTCAAAGTTCGCCGTTCGCCAGCCAATCGAACGAAAACCGAGCGAATGCGATGCCTTCATAGGGAGACTTCTCCCCTCGTTCGTAAAGGCACCCAATCGTGCCGTCGGGAAGCACGATGAGACACGAATAAGCCGCGGGCCCGCCATGAATCGTCCTTGCCGCCCACCATGTCCTTCCTTCATCCGAACTCAATCGAACGGTCATATTCTCACGCCGTTTGCTTGCTGGATTTGAAAATAGAAGACGGGGCGCGGCTTCGCCGCCCGTTCCGGGATACCGCAACAGACTGGCCTGGCAAACCGGTTCAATCAACGTTTCGTCCTCCCTCGGCTCCGACCATGACTCCCCTCCATCTTTGCTAAATGCGATCAACCGCTGATTGTTTCGACGATAACTGCGCATGTTTAACAGAAGCCGTCCATCGGATAACTCGGCCACCTGGCATTCATTGCAGTCCGGGCCCACAGAGCTCCCGAGGTTCCAAGTGGCTCCGTGATCATCACTGTAAATCACGTGCGACTGATGTTTATCCGTTCCGGCCTCCTTATTGTCACACGGCACGACCAGTCTTCCGCTGCGCATCTGAATCCCCACTCCCGGCCCGGTCGCATACCATGTCCAGTTGTCCCTCTTTACGCGTGAAGTAATTTCAACGGGCTTCGACCAGCTTGCGCCATCGTCCGTGCTCTTGCAGACCCAAACAGTTCGCGTGCCTCGGCTCTTTCCCTGAACGATCGCGCCCTCGCGGTCCTCGCCAAGATTGTGGGTCAACAAGAGCCAGATGGTGCCGGACTGGGCATCCAAAACGGGACAGGGATTTCCGCAGGTATTGCCATCGTCATCCCAGACAATCTCCAGACCTCCCCAGGTGCGCCCGCCATCCAAGCTTCGTTTCATTACCACGTCGATATCTCCAGTATCACTTGCGCTCCGTTTCCGCCCTTCACCAAGCGCAATCACGGCTCCGTTCCGCGCCAATATCACCGATGGAATTCGAAACGTATGATACCCATCGGTGCCCGCGCTGAACACGGTCGTCTGTTCAATTTCTTTCGCGAGTTTCGAATCCAATTCCTCCAGCTTAAACCGCACGCTGACAATAAACGGTTGTTCGTCTTGAATCCAATGTCCATAGGTCGTTGCCACAAAGGTTCCATCCGGCAGCAATTCCAGTCCGGGATAAGCGCAATCCGCATTCTTGTGGTTATCCATCAGCCGCACGCGGTACTGGCCTTGTCTTCCGCGAACGATGTCTTCGTACGTTCCCACCCAGCCAACCCAGTCGCCTTTCGTTGGACTCACAAGCGTTGTGTCCCTGAATGTCACAAAGAGCCGGCCATCCGGCGCATACTGTGCCTGATGACGGTCGCCGGTAAGAGCCGCCGGCAGTTCGCGGGGTTCGCTCCACGTCCGGCCCTCGTCATCGCTGAAGATCACAAAGGAGTTTAGTTTCCGGCTGTTCTCCCGCAGCAAGACGGCGATCTGTTTGCCATCCGGAGACCGAATGGCGCCTGGTTCGCACAAATGAGCGGTCGCATGCCTGGCAATGACCTCAGGCTGGCTCCACGTCCGGCATCCGTCTCGGGAGATCGTTTTGTAAACGAGAAATACAGGCGGCCTCGCGGGTTTGCTGTCCTTACGAATAAAGCGGCCATCGTCATGAAACAGGGCCATCGTGGCGCCTTCCTTGAGCGGCACCAGATCACTCATTGCGACTATCCCGCCAAAATCTCCAATTGGTTTCAATGGCGACCAGTTGGCGCCGTCGTCTTCGCTTGATGCCATTCGAACCGGATACAGGCCTGAGAATAGGATCAATCGCCGGTGTTCGTCCTGATCCGTCACACGGTAAAGCGTCGGCACTTCAAGCGATGTGCTCCAATTCTCGGGAACGGGCAGGCGATCAGACCAGGTCAATCCGGCATCGGAGCTTCGCTTATAGACAATCGCGCCGCGTCCGTGCCCTTTCGGATAGACCACCAGCATTGTTTTCTGATCCTCCAATAAAACGGTAGTGGGATGCCCCAGGTATTGTTCTGGCTCACGGTCCACAATCACCTGCCGATGGGTTTCATTCGAAATATCGACGATTGGAATCGTGTACCCAGGCACTGCTGAATCCGCAACTGGTTGAGCCGCGAGACCAAACGCCAAGAACAGTGGCAAAACAATCCATCCGCAGAAACGTGAAATTTGGTGATAGAACACCCAAACGGAAAAAGATTTCATCGGAGAATTAGAAGCCAATATCGGCGATATCGCCAGCGGATATTCGATTAAAGATGTTGTTCGGGCGCATCTGAATGAGGACACGCCTGAACCGAGGGTTTCGGCACGAACAGCGGTGGATGAGTGACTGGAATGCTAGGGTTTGAGCGTTGGGGCAAACGCAGGCGGAAGTCTGCTTGTTGGATCACTTTCCGCGTGTTTTTGAATGGGAGGCTCTGGATTTGCGAGTTCGGTGGACAGAGCGATGCGTGCGCTCAATCGGAGCGGATTGAGCGATTGCTCCGGCGTTGGGTTCGGAGTCCTCTGGGCTAAGGTGAATCCGGTTGCGAAGCCGGTAGCGGAGTCACCACTTTGGCAATCGCTTGGCTGGTTCGGCGGGCAGCCGGTCTGCGATCCGAGGCGATAGCCGCACGCTTCTTGCCACTGGCCAAAGCGTTGAGCCAGCCGATTGCGATGGCCGCGTTGCGCAAGGCCGCCAGGTTGAGCTGGGAATGGCCGACGCGAGCGGCGGAACGATCCTCGGCAAAGGTGACGTCACGGACATAATGCAGGGAGTTCTCGATGGACCAATGGCCCCGCAAGACAAAGTTGATCCTGGAATCTGGAAATGAGATTCGCCCTCGATACAAATCGCTGTCTCTTCAACATGATTTGCCGCTCTACGCCCGAAACGCTCACTTCGATCATGTCTCTCAATTGGTCCGCCTCTAAATTGCTCTGCGACTCGCGTTGATCGGTGTGGTCGCCTGCGTCGTTCCTGCCATCCGCGCAATGCAGATCCACCCGCTCCAGTTGCTGTGAAGTGAATGATGAAACGAGGCCTTCCATGTCAGGAATTGCGACATTTGCGCGTTTACTCTTGAGCGGTATTGGAATATCAGAACATGAATTGATAATGAACAACCTAGTTACAAAGATCGCCCGGTTTTCACTGAACCGGAAAGTGACGATGTTCATGATTTTTCTGACCATTCTGGCGGTGGGGTTGATCGCGACCGCTCGGCTGCCGCTGGAAATGAGCCCCCGGGGACTCGAGGGGTATTTCATTCAGGTGCATGTCCGCTGGAATGTGGGCGTGCCTCCGGAAACCATGGATAAGATCGGTCTCCCGCTGGAAGAGGAACTCAGCAGCGTCCGGGGCCTGGATTCGATAGAAACGAGCGGATTCAAGTGGGGTTCCAGGGTGCAACTTCGATTCAAACAAGGCACCGACATGGATGTGGCGTACCGGGAGGTCCGCGACCGCACGGAGAGGGCCCGCATCCGGTTTCCCGAGGGAACGGAAAAACCCTACATCTACAAACACAAACCCGGAGCGGAACCGGTGGTGAGTTTCCGGATTAGCTACGATCAGAATTCAGATTACTACGACATTATCAACAAGCATGTGATCGCGCCCATCCAGCGGATTGACGGTGTGGCCGATGTCAATTTCCGGATCTATCAGAGAGAGGTCAAAATCCAAGTGGACAAGGACCGCGCGGACGCCCATGGCGTCAACATCGATCAGATCGCCAGCTTGTTGCGAGCCGACAACTTCACGCTGGCCAGCGGCTTCGTGGTGGACGGGGGTAAGAAGTACACCTTGAAGTCCCGGAGCGCCTTCAAGAACATGGAAGCGATTCGGAACATTCCCGTGCGCAAAGATCTGTTCCTGAAAGACGTCGCCACGCTGACCTACGAGCCGGAGGAAGCCGAGAGCCTCTATCGATACAATTCACAGCCTGCAAACGGCATTTCCGTCCTTAAGGAGGGCGAAGCCAATACGGTGGAAGTCAGCGAACGCGTTATCGAGGCGATCGAAAAAATCAAGAAGGACCCGGCCCTAGCCGGATTTGACTTGAGCGTTTACAACAACCAGGGCGAAGAGATCGTGGGACGATTAAACGCCCTGATCAACAACGGAAAACTGGGCGCTTTGCTGGCTGCAGTGGTTTTGTTCTTCTTCCTTCGCCAATTCCGGATGACCATGGTCATCTCCATGGCGATTCCACTTTGCCTGTTGATCGCCCTGACCGTGATGTTCTTCGCCGGGAAGACCCTGAACAGCCTGACCATCATGGGGCTGGTGATTTGCGTCGGTCTGCTGGTGGACAATTCAGTCGTGGTGGCGGAAAACATACACCGGTACTTCGAAGGTGGATTGTCGCGGAAGGAGGCCTGTCTCCGGGGTATCAGCGAAATCGGATTTGCCATTACCATTGCCACTCTGACCACGTTGATTGTTTTTGGTTCCGCGGTTCTGTTCGATGGCGAGTTGAAATTCATCATCCAGAACATGTCATTGCCGGTGATTGTTTCGATCACCGCCTCGCTGGGCACCGCCCTCATGTTCATACCGCTTTGTGTCTATGTCACGTTGCCAGAGAAGAAGGCGGACCCTGGCACGTCGCGCAGAACTCCCTCCAGGATTCTGGGCGGCGTTTTCCATCGCATCTATGAAGCGACGTTTGGAACGCTCAACCTGGCCTACAACCGGACCCTGGGGTTTTTTCTGCGGCATCGGCTGGATCTTTCCGTGATCCTTGTTGCGTTGTTGTCCGTCACCTACCTCGCATCGGGAACGCTCAACCGCACGCGGCGCGATGATGAGATGATCCGATATTTCAGCATTAACGTGCGTTTCCCCGAGAGGTACTCGATGCCTCAACGGCTAGCCTATTTCAAAAAGGTCGAGGAGCTGATGGAAAAGAACCACGATGTCTATGGGTTGAAGGCGCACGAGGTCTTCTATACCAAGTGGGATGGCCGGTTCGCCGGTTTTTTTGCGCCTGACCGGGTCCATAAACTGGCCCGCCAGGAAGCAATTGACAAGATTATGGAAGATTTTCCAGAAGAGGCCGGCGTGTCGTTTCGCTATCAGGGCAAGCAGGGGGACGAGCAGAAGAATGACAACAACGCGATGCACTATATCCGGCTGGTCGGCGACGATCCGGAGCTTCTCAACGAGGTAGCGGAGAACCTGAAGCCAACCTTCGAAATGATTCCGGGCGTGGTGTCGTTCCTGGACAAGGGACTCGACGACCAGGGCCCAAGTGAAATGGCCCTGTTTGTCGATCGCGACAAAGCCAGCTCGATCGGAGTCAATCCCCGAACTCTGGTGAGCACAATTGGCACCGCGGTCCGTGGTGAAAACCTACCCCGATTCGAGAGCAAGGGACGGCAGATCCCCATGCGTCTCCTGTTCCAAGAGAAGGACCGCTCGGAGCTGGCCGACTTGAACAATATTCAGATTCCCACCGAAGACGGTCGAATGAGCACCGTCGGGGCCTTGACCAGGATCACGTTTCTGAAAAACGAGGATGACGGCATCACGCGTCGCGACAAAAAAGTGAGCCAATGGTTTGGCATGAAATTGAAGCCCGGCCCGGAGACTTGGAGAGTCAAGCAAACCATTGAGGCGGCGAAGGAGCGCATCAACCTTCCCGAGGGCGTGTCGTTTCAAGAACCGGACAAGTCATTCAAAGACGAAGACCGGCAAAAGGGCTCTGCGATGATTTTTCTGGCGATTGTGTTTGTTTACATGCTGATGGCGTTCTTCTTCGAAAGCATGCTGATTCCGCTGTCCATCATTCTGACGATCCCGCTCGCGTCGATCGGAGCTGTCTTCGTTCTGAAATTGACGGACACTTATATCGATCAGATGGTTTACACCGCCGCCCTGTTGCTCACCGGCATTGTCGTGAACAACGGCATCGTGCTGGTGGACTACGCCAACCAGTTGCGGCATTCCGGGCTGGAGCGGGCGGAAGCCCTCCTGACGGCGGCCCGGCACCGCTTCCGGCCGATTATCATGACCGCGCTCACGACCATCTGCGGCATGATCCCGCTGACGTTCGGATCCTCGGAAGGCATGGGTTTCAACTTCAAAAGTTTTGGAATGGTACTCATTGGCGGCATGGCCTCCGCGACGCTGTTCACGATTCTTGCCATCCCGGTGTTTTACACGCTGATTGAAGACGCCCAACAAGCCTTAAGCAACATCCTGGCGAGTGTCTTTGGTCGTTCCTCCAGACCGGACCCCAAGCATCCTTAGATCTTCTAATATGATTGAGGAGGTTGTCTCGCGGCGTGTCAGGCTGCGGCTTGCGTTGGTGCTGACACGCTTGATCGGAAGAAATTCCGGACAATACTGAATCCATTCTAGGGACGCGCAGTCAACTCTCGTTCTCTTTTGGGATCCCTACCGTCAATTGGGGCAAATGGGTGAAATGCGGGTCCCTTGTCAGCAACACAGCCGAATGTTCGGATACAATCGCTGCAATCCAAATGTCGTTTGTTGGAATCGGTGTGGCCTGTTTTTGAAGATGATGGAGGAATTCACCGTAAATCCCCGCCGTTCTTCGTGTAGCTTCCACAATCCGCACTTGGGGTTCCGAGAGAAACGCTTCAAGCCGTCGTTGATTCTCAACAAGCTGGTTTCCTTTCCGAAAACCATGGAACAATTCGCCCATCACAACGGTCGGCACCAGAATACTGTCTGCCAACGAAAGTGTCTCATGCCATCGTCCAGATGTGCGCCAGTCGCTGTAGGCGTTGGTGTCTAGCGCCACTATCAGTTCCATAAATCATCGTCGATCTTTTTCAGATCGCCCTCCAGGAAGCTTTCCCATTCCGGCCCGAAATCTGAATCTCTGGCATACTTATCCAAATCCGTGTTTCTTTTACGTTCGCCTTTTGCCGCAAGGCCAATTGCCAACGCGTCGCGCAGCACTTCATTCATAGAGACTCCCCGCCTAGCTGCTTCAGCTTTCGCTTTGGCAACCCAGCTTTCTTCGACACGTCGAATCGTCACTTGCATAGTGCATGCACTATTTCCTAATATCCGCATGCAGTCAATTTGGGTTATTACCCACTTGAAGACCACTTTCGAGCAATGAATGCCTTGCACACGAAGATTCACATTTGTTAAATCTCAACAAAGTAAAACATGAAGAACCATCTCTCCCGCCGCGATTTTCTGAAACGGGCAACCTTGTCCGCCGCCGGACTTTGGGCTGCGCCATACGTAACCAGCGGCCTGCGCGCCGCCGCAGGTCCAGGCGACATGCTGATGCACGCCAGCATCGGGACCAGCGGCATGGCCAGCAGCGACATCGAAGCGATCACCCGGGGCGGTCGCGCTCATCTGGTCGCCGTTGCTGACGTGGACCTCACCAAGGCCCAGGCGCTCAAGAAGGCTTTCCCGGATGTAAGGATTTATCAGGACTGGCGCGAGTTGCTCGACAGAGAGAAGTCCCTGCACTCGGTCAACGTGACTGTGCCTGACCACATGCACGCCCCGATCGCCATGGCCGCCATGCAACTCGGCAGGCATGTTTATTGCCAGAAACCGCTGACGCATGACGTTTACGAAGCGCGCCGGCTGACGGAGTTTGCTCGCGAGAATAAGCTCGTGACGCAGATGGGCATCCAGATTCATTCCAGCGGCACTTACCGGGAAGCGGTCCGCATTATCCAGGACGGGGCGATCGGCAAGGTCAAAGAGGTTCACACGTGGAGCAACAAGACCTGGGGCGATCCTTCCCCGCGCCCCGAGCGAGCCGACCCGGTGCCAGCGGATTTTAACTGGGATGCCTGGCTCGGTACCGCCGCCGTGCGGCCATTCATCGGTGATGGTTATTACCATCCCGGCAACTGGCGCAAGCGGCTCGACTTCGGCACCGGCACGTTCGGTGACATGGGCTGCCACATCTACGATCCGGTGTTTAAAGCACTCGAATTGACGGCGCCGATTTCGCTCCGCTCCGAAGGGCCGGCGCCGAATGAGTGGAACTGGGGCGTCAACGCGCGCATCGAATACGTTTTTCCCGGCACGGATTTCACTGAGGCCGGAACCGTGAAAGTCACTTGGTATGACGGCAATCAACGTCCGCCAAAGGAAGTGCAACCGGATCTGGGTGGCGAGAGGCTGCCGGGCCAGGGATCCTTGTTCATCGGCACCAAGGGAGTGATGATGCTCCCGCATATTGCGCGCGCGCAACTCTTCCCCGAGAAAGATTTCGAGAATTGGCAGCGGCCCAGGGTGACCGAGAACGATCATTGGCAGCAATTCGTGGAAGCGTGCCGTGGGAATGGCAAGACTGCCGCCAGCTTCGATTACTCTGGTCCGCTCACGGAGGCGATTCTCCTGGGCAGCGTCGCAACACGTTTTCCCAGCGCCACCATGCAGTGGAACGCGAAGAACCTGAAGTTCACAAATCTCCCGGACGCTAACCAATACATCCGTCGCCAGTATCGAAAAGGTTGGGATGTCCGAGGTCTGTCGTGACGCAGCCGCGCCGAGGCGTACGATCTTTACGGGTATAACGGCACGCGTTTCCAATCTGCCGCATCGATCCCGAAAAAGAGTGTTTTCGATCGTATCTACTTGAGTCGATGAATCGGTGGATTCACGTTTGCCGCTCAAAGTGAATGGAACCACCGATTCAATCCCAGCCTCTGTCCTCCAGACTGATCTACCCCGCAGTGATGGGAACCTGTCTCCTGTTGCATGTATGGTTGCGATCGACAGCCTGGGGCACGGCCTGGAATTCCTACTTGCCCGTCCTGCTAGGAGCGGCGCTGATCACGGTTTTGGAAAGGTATTGTCCCTATCGAAGACACTGGTCGCCGGACCGGTCTGACGTGACGAATGATTTGGCTTTCATGATGATCGTCCAGGTCGTTCTTCCCAAATTCCTGACGTTTTTCACAGCCATTGTTCTGGTGCGCTTTTTGTCCTCCCATGACCTGGCTTTGAGCGGATTGTGGCCGCAAACGTGGCCGGTCTTTCTCCAGGTTGTTCTGATGCTGTTGACCGCGGATTTTTTCCGGTATTGGCTGCATCGAGCGAGCCATGAATGGAGCATGGCGCTGTGGCGGCTTCACGCCGTCCATCATTCCCCGCACAAACTTTATTGGCTCAACGTCGGCCGTTTTCACCCGATCGAAAAGGCATTTCAATTCCTGTTCGATGCCCTGCCATTTATCCTGGTCGGTGTGTCCGAGGAGGTGCTGGGAACCTATTTTGTTTTCTACGCCGTCAATGGATTCTTTCAGCACTGCAACATAGAACTCCGGCTGGGCGTATTGAACTACGTCATCAGCGGCCCTGAACTGCATCGCTGGCACCATTCCCACCTCCCGCGGGAGTCGAACAGGAATTACGGCAACAATTTGATCCTTTGGGACCTCCTCTTCCGGACCTGGTTTCTGCCTCAGGACCTGGAAGTCGGACGACTCGGCCTGGTGAATCGTGGCTACCCTCTGGATTTCCTGCGGCAGATGAAAACACCGTTCATCAAAAACGCGGACCAGGTGCCGGACAAAGGCAACCATCATGAATCCACTCAGCCTCCTGTTCCATAAAGCAAGGACTTCATGGATCAAACACCGGCTGTGGAACCCTTTCGTCCAGTCACTCCGGAATCCCCGGGCGGCACAAGAGCGTGTTCGGGCGGAGATTCTTCGTTTCAACCGGAACACAACCTTTGGCCGGAAACATCAGTTTCACCGGATATACTCTCACGCGGATTATGTCAAAAACGTGCCGGTTCAATCCTACGAAGACTTGAGACCCTACATCGAAGGACAGGATCGGGATCGGTGTTTTCACCTTACGGCTGGCCACCCCATTCACTATGCCCAAACGAGCGGCACGACCGGCAAGCCCAAATACATCCCGATTCTTCCCGACACGATTTCGCGTTTTCGACAGGCTCAGTCAATTTCCGCCTATTGTAATCAGGCCGCCATCCCGGGATTGTACGAAGGCAGAATTCTCGCCATTATCAGCCCTGCGGTGGAGGGGTATCTACCCACCGGGACGCCATTCGGATCAATGTCCGGTTTGATCTACCAAACCATGCCGGGTTGGATTCGGTCGCGGTATCTCATCCCGATGGCCGTTTTCGAGATCGAAAACCACGAGATCAAATATTATGTGATCGCGGCATTTGCCTTGGCGGAGCCATCGATTTCACTGATTGCCTCGGCCAACCCGTCAACGTTCCTCAAAATCGCGTCGGTGATCGAAGAGCAATGGGAGTCGCTGCTGGACGACATCGAGTCGGGCACGTTGGGGCCGCTGCAATCGTTGGGCACGGAGCAGCGGGACCGGATTGGGGTCCATTTTCGTGGAAACCCAAATCGTGCCGCGGAATTACGCGAGCTTTTCATCCGACGGGAACCTATTCCCTCGGCGGGGATCTGGCCTCATCTCAAAGCGGTAGCCACCTGGTTGGATGGTAATTGTGGAGTCTTCGTGCCGGCGCTCAGAAAACGCCTTCATCCCCGGGTGAGGCTGGTGGAAATGGGATACCTTGCCAGCGAGTTTCGCGGCAGCGTCACCGTGGACCCCATACGCAATCTGGCTGTGCCCACTCTCGACGAAAATTATTTCGAGTTTGTGGAACGGGATTGCTGGGATCAAGGTCGCCCGGAGTTTTTGACACTCGATCAAATCCGGCTCGACGTGCATTACTATATCATCGTCACCACGCGTTCGGGACTCTACCGGTATTTCATTAATGACATCGTCCGTTTCCAGGGCTATTACCTCCAAACACCGACCATCCATTTTGTCGAGAAAGGCACGGGTGCCACCAGTATCACCGGAGAGAAACTTCACGAAAATCAGGTGATCCGATCCATGAACGCATTGTTTGCCGATCTGGGGATCGATTACAGTTTTTTCCTCATGGTGGCGGACGAGGAGGCGGGGCATTATATCCTTTATTTGGAGAACTCCGAAATCGGAAAACACCGGATACTATCAAATCTGGAGGGGAGGCTGGCCGCCTTGAATCTGGAATACAAAAGCAAGCGGGGCAGCGGACGCTTAGGTCCGACCGAGATCAAACTCTTGAAACCGGGCACTGGCGAAACCCTTAAGAACATCTGCTTGCAGGCCGGACAACGGGAAGCACAATTCAAATTTCCGTGCCTGGTGTCCAAGTCCAAATTGAAGTTCAACATCAACGATTACGTCGAGGACTAGACCTGATTCAAGCGTGATATAAGTGCGAAATAATAAAAGAAAGCTCGAAATGCCCGTCGTTATT
>JAQBVM010000054.1 GCA_027623095.1 Verrucomicrobiota bacterium | reverse complement strand
CGAATCCTACCAGGTGCAGCATTTCTCCCCAATAGTTCTCCTGGAATCACCAGCCTCCGCGTTCCTCTCCTCAATCCGAAGAAGAAGGAGCGGTTCAGGTGTGTCCTGATTCGGAGATGCGCCCGGAAGCGGGCATTGACGCTTTTTCAGCTTGCTATGCGGCCCCCTTCTTTTACACGTGAACGTGAAACACGTCACTTTCGGTGCCATCGGGGACGAGTGAAAGCCGACTCCCAGGTTAGGTCGCCTATTGCGCCGGATGCAACACGGTCATCGGTTCCCGCTGCAAACAATCCGGTATGTTCTGGGGCAAACGAGGCGCGAAAAATATCCTAGCGTTGCGCTGCATTCATTCGATGGGGAGTTTTGGAACTGTGCCATGGCAGTGATTTCGTCCTTGTAAGATTCCTATGATTTCCAAACGGTCGCTTTTAACGGCGTTGTATTCGCCATTGCGTTTCTGGTATCGACGATACATTTCGCCCAGTCTGCGAGTTCCTGATAATTGACAGCTTGGTGCGCCGTCGAAATCAGCACCACTTCGTATCCCGAAATCGTTTTGCAATCCCAAGTGACCGATCGTTTGCCCGCCCAATGGCTGTGCTCGCGCGTGGGACGAATGATTGGAACATGGGGGTCGTAGTAATCGAGCTCCGCGCCACGGTGTTTCAGCAAGTCCAGCAAATGGTAGCTCGGTGATTCGCGGTCGTCATCGACATCCGGTTTGTAGCTCAGGCCGAGAATCAGGATGCGAGCGCCGCGCACCGCTTTGCCGGTCTCGTTCAGCGCTTCAGCAACGCGATTAACGACATATTCGGGCATGGATGTATTGATCTCTCCAGCCAATTCAATGAATCGAGTGTTCTTGCCGTACTCGCGGGCTTTCCAGGTGAGGTAGAACGGGTCGATCGGAATACAATGGCCCCCCAAGCCGGGGCCTGGATAGAAGGGCATGTATCCGAACGGTTTCGTTTTGGCGGCGCGAATCACTTCCCAGACATCGATTCCCATGGCCGAATAAATCACTTTCAGTTCGTTCACCAGCGCGATGTTGACGCTCCTGAAAATGTTCTCGAGTAACTTGGTCGCCTCAGCTGTGCGGCAGGACGAGACCGGAACGATTGTCTTAACTGCTAACCCATAAAGCGCGCTGGCTTTTGCGAGGCATTCAGGTGTCAAACCTCCAATCACTCTTGGGATTTCGGATACTCGGCTATTAGGATTCCCCGGATCTTCGCGTTCGGGTGAGTAGGCGAGATGAAAATCAAGCCCCGCTTTCAAGCCTGAACCGTTCTCGAGGACTGCAAGGAGGTTTTCATCCGTTGTTCCCGGGTACGTAGTAGATTCAAGAACGACAAGGCTTCCGTTCTTTAAGTGGGGAGCAATGGAAGCGCCGGTTTTCAGAATATACGAAATATCCGGTTCCCTGTTCTTGTTCAGAGGTGTGGGAACACAGATAATGACCGCGTTGACTTCAGAGATACGATTGAAATCGACGGAAGCCTCGAAACGTTTGGCCATCACCTCTGTGGCGATGTCTGCACTCTTGATGTGTTTGATGTAGCTGCGGCCAGAATTGATCGCATCGGCCTTGACCGGATCGATGTCGAGTCCGATCACTGAAACGCCCTTACGCGCGAATTCCAACGAGAGAGGAAGGCCCACGTACCCCAACCCGATCACCGCTATCCGCAAGTTCTTCGCATCCATAATTTTTCCATAAGTCGTTCCGGAGAGAGGCTTAACAGAACGGTGTTGCCTTTCAACAACGGAAGACGCGAATTGCGATCATAACCAAACGTGTCTTGAAGTGTGTCGCTGCTAAACCAACCGGAGGGAAGTCAAGGAAAGGGCGAGAAGTATTCAGAGGCGGGGCTGTGTTGCCGCACAGCCCAAATTTCAGTGTGGCGCAGCAACGCCGCCCCACCAAATCAGTAAGCTGGTTCGCGGGAAGCGAATCGCCCTGCTTCGCGAATCATTCTGGCTGTTCTTCGGTCGCCACAAGATTACGGACATACCATTCAAGCGATTCTTCAAGGCCTCGAGCGACCGCGTGCGTCGGTTGGTATCCGATCGCGTTTTTCGCTTTTTCAATGCTTGCCTGGGAATGTTTAACGTCTCCCGGTCGGAAATCGCGGTAAACCGGAGAGAACTCCTTGAGGTGTGGAAAGGTTGGAACCAGGCGATCCCGAAGAATTCTGAACAACGCATTTAGAGTCGTCCGGTGACCCACTGCGATGTTAAGGATTTGGCCTCTTGGATCAGAAATTCGGGCTGTAGCAGCCAGAATATTTCCCTGGACCGCATTCGCCACGTAGCAAAAGTCGCGGCTCGTTTCTCCGTCGCCGTAGATATGTAAGGGGCGGTTGTTGATCATTGCGAAAACCCAACGGGGAATCACGGCCGCGTATGGGCCGTTGGGATCCTGTCTAGGGCCGAACACATTGAAATACCGAAGTCCAATGGTCTCTAAACCGTAGCAGCGGCCAAACACTTCCGCATAGAGTTCATTCACAAGTTTTGTGACGGCGTACGGTGACAACGGGCGTCCAATGTTTTCTTCCACCTTGGGGAGGGCGGGATGGTCGCCATACGTGGAACTGCTTGCGGCAAACACGAACCGCGTTGACTTGGCGTCGCGGGCAGCGACAAGCATATTCAGAAAACCGGTGACGTTTGCGGCATTAGAGGCAATCGGATCTTCCAGCGAGCGGGGCACTGAACCAAGGGCTGCCTGGTGCAGAACATAGTCCGCATTTGATGTAACTGTTCGGCAATTATTCAGATCCCGAATATCTCCCCGGCTGAATCGAAATCGCGCCCACTGATCCATGGTGACGCTCGCTTGCACTTCGTCGAGGTTTCTTTGGATGCCCGTTGCAAAATTGTCCAATCCGACGACCGTTTGATCCAGTTTTAGCAGGGCTTCCACCAAGTGTGACCCGATGAATCCAGCGGCGCCGGTAACGGCCCAAATCTTCGGGGCGGTCCGGAGTTCACTTTTGACCGATTCGTAAATTGTCATTGAGGCGTAGTTTGCCGGAACAGGGTGTCCAGAATCTATTGGCGCCGAGCTCCGAAGCGCGCGACAGCGTCGCCGATCCTCAAGCCCTGCCATGTGATCCCAGTGATGAGCGCTTTAATTGCCATTTGAAATGGGACTGAGTGTTGAGGGAATCCATCCTTCCGCGCAAGCACTGAAGAAGCTGCTACAACCTGGTAAAACACTTTCGAGCCGAATCAGTGCACTAATACCTCTGACGGCACAGAGCGGCGTTGGTTCTCCAAAGCTCGGTGACCGCCCACCTATTAATCAGACAGGTAGAATGCCCGAATTGGATGGCCCGCACACTGCCGTCGAAAAACGTAAAGTTCGACCGCCCGCTCCGAGTGCGCACGCTCGTCGAGGGATGGCGGCTCTCTTCCATGTCTATCCCGATCGAGACCGCTTTCCAAACTTCCGTCTCGGGATAAAACGCCTGCCAGGCAAACCAGTAGGACAATGTGAGTGGCACCGCTTCGCCGGTTTCCGCGTTCGCCACCTTTGGTTCCCGAGTCTCCGGATCGTATTCCAGTCGGATTTCCAAACCGCTGATCGAGTCCGCCACCGGACGATTGGGTAGAAGTTCATCCAAAGCATACGCCTTGGCCTCGCCATTCACCAAAACTCCGAGAATCCAAGTTTTGTCGGAGAATTTGGTTTACAGGAATGATCGCGTTGGAAAGATCAAAACCATTTAAGAATGGGCCTTGCGCGAGCCCCGGCCAGCAGCACAACAATGCCGCCAAGCTGCCGGCCAGCCGCACCGCAACAGAACCGAACGAAGGCAAGTTGGATAATATTCTATTTCTCATTCGAGCAATCTTTGGAATGTGAAGAACCGCGCCCCCGTTTTATTCCAAGAACGACTCGGTCCAGTATTGCGGAATGGCCTTGGCGGTGATTAATCTCCTCGATCATGAAATCCTCAGTTTCCTTTTTACTGCTGGCTTGCGCGCTAGGAGCGCCTTTTTCTTCAGGGTCGGAGCACTGGCCGCAGTTTCGCGGTCCGTCCGGCGATGGGCACTCCGGGGCGAAGGATCTCCCCTTAACGTGGAGTGAGACACAAAATGTAAAATGGAAAACGGCCATCCATGGCCGCGCTTGGTCGTCCCCTGTGATTAGGAAGAACCAGATTTGGATGACATCCGCTAATGAAGACGGAACTCAACTGTTTGTGATTTGCGTCAACCGGGACACCGGCGCCATCGAACGGGATTTGAAATTGTTCGACGTTGAATCGCCCCAGTTTGCGCACGCGTTCAACAGCTACGCCTCCCCCACCCCCGTTCTGGAAGAAGGCCGCGTCTATGTCACGTTCGGTTCTCCGGGAACGGCATGCCTGGATGCGTCCACGGGAAAGGTCCTATGGCAGCGGCGAGATTTCGTGTGCAACCATTTCCGCGGGGCGGGATCCTCCCCGATTCTATTTGAAGGGTTGCTGCTCGTTAACTTTGACGGAAGTGATCATCAGTTTGTTGCGGCTCTGGATAAACTGACCGGTGAAACACGATGGAGAGTGGAACGTTCCGTGGACTACAAAGACCTGCAGCCAGACGGAAAACCCCAGGCGGAGGGAGATTTTCGCAAGGCGTTTTCCACACCGCATATCGCGCAGTTGGACGGTCATTCTGTCTTGCTCAGCCAGGGAGCAAAAGCGCATTACGCATACGATCCTTTGACTGGAAAAGAACTCTGGCGTGTCGAAGAGCGAACTTCCCACTCCGCAGGCAGCCGCCCCTTGGCGGACAATGGACTTGTCTATTTTGCGACGGGATGGTCCAAAGGCCAGCTTCTGGCAATTCACCCGGGAGGCGCGGGCGACGTGATCGACAGTAACAATACGGGAGAATCAAGCGGCGCCAACGGATTGCGCGTTGCCTGGAAGACCAATCGAAGTGTGGCACGAAAACCGTCCATTCTTCTGGCCAATGATCTCTTGTTCATGATCGAAGACGGCGGCATCGCCAGTTGTTTAAATGCAAAGACCGGAGATCTGATTTGGCAGGAGCGTATCGGCGGCAACTACTCCGCATCGCCGATTCTGGCTGAGAATCGCATCTATTTTTTCAGTGAAGAGGGAAAATCAACCGTGATTGAGGCGAGCTCGAAATTCAAGGTGCTGTCGGAGAATCAATTGAACGACGGTTTCATGGCGTCGCCGGCGGTCTCGGGCAAAGCTCTCTTTCTGAGGACCAAAACAAACCTCTATCGAATCGAATCGTAGAAACGAGTTTAAAAATGCTGCAATTAGGGAAACTCTCTATTGGAATTGGAGACCGGTTTGCGCATCAAGCCAAGGCTCAATTGAACGCGTTTGTTCAAGCGGCGGAACAGGGAGTGGATGTAGTTCCGGTATGGAACAAATCGAATCGGGAGCACCTGACAATCGGTTCCGAGCCTCGCAGCGTTCGAGAAGCCGCGGATGTCGCAGTCAAAGAGCTGTCATGGACCAAACCGTTTCACGTCGATGCCGACCATATCCGTCTGGATACGGTCGATCGATTCATTCCGCACTCGGATTTTTTCACGATCGATGTCGCGGACTCGATTGGACAACTGGCGGGTGCGAACGCTGTTCAGGCGTTTGTCAACCGCCACCCGGAACTCGCCGGGAGGCTTGAAATTCCGGGGATTGACCAGCCCTTTGAAACAACGCGCGCCACGGTGGAACAGATCGCGGCAAGGTACCTCCTCGCGGTCCAAGACGCGGGCAAAATCTACAGGCGTATCGCCGAAGCCAAGGGTGCCGCACCTTTCATCACGGAGGTATCGATGGATGAGACGGACAATCCACAAACGCCACCGGAGTTGCTGGTTATTCTCGCTGCAATCTCCGACGAACAGATTCCGGCGCAAACGATCGCGCCGAAGTTCTCAGGGCGATTCAACAAGGGCGTGGACTATGCCGGCGACGCCGGCCGCTTCGAGACGGAGTTTCAGCAAGACCTAGCCGTCATCGGATTTGCCATATCCAAATACAACCTTCCAGACAATCTGAAACTGAGTGTTCACTCGGGCAGCGACAAGTTTTCGATTTATGCGCCGATTCAACGATCTCTCTCGCGGTTCAATGCCGGCGTCCACCTCAAGACTGCGGGCACAACGTGGCTCGAAGAACTTATCGGCCTTGCCGAAGCGGGAGGAGAAGGCTTGGCGCTTTCCAAAGAAATTTATCGGGAAGCGATCGCTCACGTGGACGAACTCTGCGCCCCCTACGCGGCGGTGATCGACATCGCTCGGGAGAAACTCCCCACAGCGACTGAGGTGGACGCCTGGACATCCGAGCAATACGTTGCCGCACTGCGTCATGAGCCCAATTGCCCGGCGTTCAATCCCCACTTACGGCAGTTGCTTCACGTTGGATACAAGATCGCAGCCAAAATGGGGCGCCGTTATTTGCAAATGCTGGAATCCTGCAGCGAAGCGGTTTCGAGAAACGTCACGACGAACCTCTACGAACGCCACATCAAACCCCTTTTCCTTTAATAAACCCAACGTTTCCATTGATGCTCAAACGCAGAGCCTTTCTCCGCAACGCGGGATCATTTCTGGCCGCTGGTTGCGCCGGATCTCTGGCGAGTGGATGCGCCAGACGATCGAGCCGGCTTGTCCTGCGGTTGGGTCATGGATTGGATGTCAGCCACCCGGTTCACAAAGCCATGGAGCGTATGGCCGAAGAGCTGGATGTCCGATCCGATCACAAGATTGAAGTCAGAATTTATCCCAACGAACAGCTTGGAGCCGAACGCGATCTGATCGAACAAGTTCAACTCGGCGCGATCGACATGGTGAAGACGTCAACGTCGCCTCTCGAGGGATTCGTTCCGTTGACGGCAATTTTCAGCCTTCCGTATGTATTTCGCGACGAGGAACATTATTGGAAGACGATACAAGGTCCGATCGGACGCCGTTTGCTCGATGCGGGTGAAGAACAGTATCTGAAAGGCCTCTGTTACTACGACGCCGGCAGCCGCAGTTTCTACTCCAAATCGAGGCCGATCGAAAAACCTGCCGACCTTCAGGGCCTCAAGATCCGCGTTCAAAACAGCCGCACATCAATGAAAATGATCGAATCGATGGGAGGCTCTCCGACACCCATTCCATTCGGCGAACTCTACACTGCCCTGGAGCAAGGAGTAGTGGATGGCGCGGAAAACAATCCGCCCAGTTTCCATACTTCGCGCCATTACGAAGTCTGCAAATACTACAGTCTCGACGAACACAGCCGGGTGCCCGATATCGTTCTCATGAGCACGTTCACATGGAAACGCCTGAGCCAGAGTGTTCAACAGTGGGTCGCGGAAGCGGCCGAAGTTTCGGCGGAATTCCAGCGAGAGCTGTGGGGGCGGAAAACCACCGAAGCTCTTGAACAGGTCCAGGCCGCGGGAGTTCGAATCATCCGGCCGGACAAAGCACCGTTCCAACAGGCGGTTCAGGAACTCTACCGTGAATACAACGGAACACCTGTGGGAGATCTTCTTGCAGAGATAAGCCGTGTAAAATGAATTCTCTGACCGCCAGAATCCGAGAATCACTGGTTCGGTTACTCGAATGGACTGTGATCATCCTGATGGCCAGCCTGGTGCTTGATGTGATCTGGCAGGTGGCAACACGTTATCTTCTAAAGAATCCAAGTTCATGGACCGATGAACTCGCGACGCTGCTGATTATTTGGGTCGCCCTGCTGGGTGCCAGTGTCGCCTTCATCCGCCAGGGACACTTGGGAGTCGATTTCCTGACAAACAAACTTCGAAAACGCCATCGCGAAATGGCCGCGATCGCGGTGCAAGCGCTGGTTGTTTTTTTCGCCGGGCAAATTCTCATTTACGGAGGAATCAAGTTGGTGTTGCTCACGCTCCTGACCCAGCAAGTCTCGCCCGCTCTCGGGATCAAGATGGGGCATGTTTATCTCGCGCTTCCCATTAGCGGATTCTTCATTGCGCTATTCGCTTTGGAGAACATCGTGACGGGACTGAGGCGGCTCCGCGCGAAATCACACACCGACTGATGGACGCCTCCATCGTCATTCTAATCGTCAGTTTCCTGTTGCTTCTTGCATTGAACGTGCCGGTGGCCGTTGGAATCTGCCTCGCGACGTTTGTCACGATTTCCGTCACATTAGGTTCCGCCGAGATCGCGGCAAAGATCATTGCCCAGAAAATGGCGACCGGCATAAACAGCTTCTCGCTCCTCGCGATTCCGTTTTTCATTTTGTCAGGACTGCTAATGGGCCGTGGAGGAATCGCAGGACGCCTGATCGAGTTTGCCAGCGCGTTGGTGGGCCGGTTTAAGGGCGGGCTTGGCTATGTGAACGTTTTGACATGCATGCTCTTCGGAGCGATCAGCGGGTCGGCGGCTGCGGCGGTCTCATCGATCGGCGGTTTCATGATCCCGGAAATGAATCGCAAGGGCTACAACAATGAGTTCAACGTGGCAGTCACCACCACCGCGGCAACGACAGGATTACTGATCCCACCGAGCAACATCATGATCGTGTATGCCTTGGTATCCGGCGGAACGGTCTCCATCGCGACGCTCTTTATCGCTGGAATTCTCCCCGGAATTCTCTTTGGTTTCTCGTTGATGGCCGTCATTCGATTCACGGCGCGCGCGCGCGATTATGGATCCGAAGAGAGTGCCTCTCTCGCGCAAATCTGGAAATCCTTTCGGCGCGCGTTCCTCAGTCTCCTGATGATTGTCGTCGTCCTGGGTGGCATTCTCCGGGGCGTTTTCACTCCCACCGAAGCCGCCGCGGTCTCGGTGGCATATGCATTCGTCCTTTCCGTGATCGTCTATCGCAAGGTACGGACGAAAGATCTCCCAGAGATTCTCCTGCAAAGCGGGATAACCACTTCCGTGGTTTTTCTTCTGATCGGAACGTCGATGGCGATGTCATGGATCCTGGCGATAGAGAACATCCCACAAACGGTCAGCACGGCTCTCTTAAACATCTCGGATAACAAATTCGTCATCCTGCTGCTCATCAACCTGATCCTCTTGTGCGCCGGAGCGTTTATGGACATGACCCCAGCCGTCCTCATCTTTACACCCATCTTCTGGCCCGCCGCAAAGGCGTTCGGTATGGACCCAGTGCATTTCGGAATCATGCTGATCGCCAACTTGTGCATCGGGTTATGCACGCCTCCGGTGGGAACCTGCCTCTTCGTTGGCTGCGGCGTTGGCAAGACGACTTTGGCGAAAGTCACCCCCAAGCTCATTCCGTTCTATTACGCGCTTGGAGTTTCGCTTCTTCTCATCACCTATATTCCCGCCATCTCTCTCGCAATCCCGAGGTTGCTCGGTTTAAACTGACAGTCGGATTAACAGCGACGCCCCCGCCTCCATTGTCAAGGTCTTCATGCAGCCAGCTCAACCGGGCACGAGGGCAAAAGCAACGGCTGGTCACACTATTCCAGCAACCGCCTCCGATCCTTGTCCCGGCGTAGTTTCAGCGAAGGCGTATTCCTCCGCCATGCCCTGCGGGAATTGGATGTCAATGTTTTCGACGGGGAGTTTACCGGAGATGCGGCGGGGGAAAGCAAGGTGAAATCCGGCGCCGACAATGTTGTGGCGCTTCCCAGGCTGCTCGAACTCCAGCAGCTCACGCTGAAAGTTATTGGCTGGGACGAAAAGCGGCTTGTCATCAAGCAACTCGCTTGTACGAGAGACGCAACTACGCCGCCCATTTTAATCCTTGGCTGGCATAATTGAGCATCAGGTCAAACACGTTGTTGCTTTTCTCGGTGAAGATGATGCGGTCGTAGCTGTCTGGCAGGTGAGCGTGCAAGACAGACTCAACCGCGGACCTGACCCGTCCTTTCGATTGCGAGTCTCTGAACCAATCTTGAACCAGCACTTTCGGCGTCTCTTCAAGCAAGCGATGCAGCAGTGATTTTGCGGCGAGCCGGACTTTCTGTGTTTCCTCTTTCGTCATTTTGTCCTTTTTCAAAAGGTCGAACAACTCCAGTTCGTCTTCCGTCAGTCCTTCCCGGATATGGCGCTCCGACTCCGCTTTCATGTCTTCTGTGAACTTAATGAGCTCGTCGAAGTAGTTGTCCGCCGTTGAACTCCCAGCGTTGTAGGCGTCAATGATACCTTGCAGCCGCGTGGCGAAATCGGTGCGTGCGGAGTTCTGTTTGAGCATCTGTTCCAGCTTCTTCTGGATGAACGCGCGCAGGTCGGCGATCTCGATGTTCCGGTGCGGCGTGGCTTTGAAATCTTCCTTCAGCTTGTCGAAGTTTATTTTGCTCAAGTCCCAGGTTTTCCCGGACTGCTTGATGCGGATTTCAAGCTTGTTGTCCATAAACGCGCCGGAACTGTCAACGACGAGACTTTCATCCAGGAGTTCTCCGACGCGCAGCGCCACGGCGTCGATGTCGGTTTGATCGATGATGGCATCAAGCACGCCGCGAAGATACTGAAACACAGCGACCGAGCGCACGGACGGACTGCCGAGAATCTCCGGTTTACAGGCTTCGTAGAGGCCGGTGATCGTGTTTTCGTAAACAGCAAAGCCCTTTCGCCATTCGTCTTTGGCCAGCAGCTTGTTCGCGTAGTCCTCGAATTTGCCCACGTTTTTGAACACGTCCTTCGTTTGAAACAACACCGCGAGGTCGATGCCCAAGCCCGCGCAGAACGACCTGCCTTCCACAATCGCGTCATCGAGCAGCTTGAACAAAGCTGATTTCTCGCGTACCGGCAGATCTTCCTTTCCCTCCGCCCCTGGCGCGTAATCCTTCAGCGCCTTACGCAAATTCCGGAAGACGTTGTAGTAATCCACGAGTTCGCCGACCTTTTTCTCTTTGCCGTCGATTTTCCACGACGTGACGCGGTTCGCGCGGGCGATGGTCTGCATCAACGTGTGGTCCTTCATCGGCTTGTCGAGATATAGGGCGGAGAGCGTCGGCGCATCAAAGCCGGTCAGCCACATGGCGCACACGAACACCAGTTGCAGCGGGTTTTCCGGGTCTTTGAAATTGTATTCCACATCGTGCCCGTGCGGATCCACTTTATTCATCCGGGCGCGGTGCGGTTTGATGTCCAGCTTCTGCTTGGAGAATTTTTTGTCCTCGTCGGCTTCTTCGCTCACGATCACGGCCATCTCCATGGACCGCATGTAATCCAACTGCTTTTGAAGCCGCTTCTTTTCGTCGTCGAGCACGGCCTTTTTGATCTGGCCGCGCAGTTCCTTGATCCGCTGCTTCCACAACCGCTGGACCTTGTTACACATCTTCACGGCGGTGAACTTGTCCAGGGACACCACCATGCCTTTGCCGAGATAGCCGCGTCGGGGGAAGTGATAAACGATGTCCTCAGCGATGGTGTCTAGACGATCGTCTCGTTTGATGACCTCAATCTCCTGCGCGAATTTGTTCTCCAGTTTCGCCTGCTGCGCGTCATCCAGGTTCTCCTCCTCGCAAATCTCGGCGAGATCCCCGGTCAAATCGTCGTTTTGAATAAGCACCTGGGGGACGCGCTTCTTATAGAACAGCGGCACGGTTGCGCCGTCGTCCATGGACTGCTGGAAGTTGTATTCCGAGACGTAATCGCCAAACCACTGGTTGGTCTTTCGTTCGGTCCCCAGCAGCGGCGTGCCGGTGAAGGCGAGATACTGCGCGTGCTTCAAACCAGCGCGCATGTTCTCGGCCAGGTCTTTGTATTGGGTGCGGTGCGCCTCGTCCACGATGACGATGATATCCTTGCGGTCCGACAGTAGCGGGTAAGCCTCGCCCTTGTTCCAGCGGAATTTATGAATGAGCGTGAACACCATTCGCTTGTTTTGTCCGAGAAACTTGCGCATTTCCTCGCTGTTCTTGGGCTGAGCGGCCTCGGCCTTGGTGACGGTGTTCGTGTGCAGGAAATTCCGGTAAATCTGGCCGTCCAGGTCCGCACGATCGGTCACGACCACGAAGGTGAAATTGCCCGCCTGTTTGCGGAAGATTTTGCGGGAGTAAAAAATCATCGAGAAGCTCTTGCCCGAACCCTGCGTGTGCCAGAACACACCGAGCTTCCCATCTAATTCCTCGCGCTGGAGAAATCTGTCATAGGCCCGATTCACACCGATGAACTGGTGGTTCTGCGCGATGATTTTCTCTTTGTCCTTGTAGTAGAGAATGAAGTTCTCGACGTAATCCAGCAATCGCTGCCGGGGGAATAGCCCCGCGATGACGCCCTCCAGGCTCGTGCCCTTCCGCTTGATCTCCTCGCGGTCAACCTTCTCCTTCTCGTCGTCGGCGCGCAGCCAGTTGAAGAAATACTCCCACTCCGCCGTGATGCTGCCGACCTTCGTCTCGATGGCGTTCGAGAGCACGCAAAAGGCGTTCGTCAGGAAAAGCTGAGGAATCTCCCGTTTGTAGTTCGTCAGGTTGTCGTCGAACGCGGTTTTGAGTTTCACGTTCGAGTTCTTCAACTCGATAAAGACCAGCGGCAAGCCGTTGACGTAAAGCAGCACATCGGGACGGCGAAAGCCGCGCTCGCCGTTGATCCAAAGCTGGGTGACGGCGAGGTAGCGGTTTTCACCCGGGTCGTTGAAGTGAATCAACCGCACACGCTCCTTCTGCTTACGCCCTTTGGCGTCGTCGAACTCCACCGGAATGCCGTCGCGCAACAGGTTGTAAACTTCCTGGTTGGCGGCGACGAGCGACATCGCCTGCCGCCGGTCGAGCAGCTTTTCCAGCGCGTCCTCAATGGCCTTCGCCGGGATGTTCGGATTCAGGCGGATGGCGGCCTCGCGGACGCGATCCACGAGGATGACGTCGCGCTTGTTGGCGCGGCCTGAGCCGTCGTTCAAATCCTCCGGGTCTTCCGTGTGACAGATGAGTGAGTCGAAGCCGTGCAGATGCTGAAGCTTCTGCACCAGCGCCCGCTCAATCTGGTCCTCGGAGATGAAGTTGGGCATGGGCGGGGGGAATCATCCCGCCTGAGTTGCCTCCTGCTTGAGGGCGGACATAAAGTTTTCCAACGCTTCCCGTTCATTGGCGTCGAGCGCCTTGACGGGTTCAACGCTTACAGCAAAACGTAAGGCCTGTTCGCGCAGTCGTCGCGTGGGCGGTTTGGTCAGCCCCGCAAGTTCCAAGAGCGACACCGCCGGCACGCCTAAAAAATTCGCGAGCTTTCTTAGATCCGCGGCGTCGGGCCTGCGGTCAGGTTCCCGTTCGATTTCCAAGAGACGTTCAAAGGGCACGCCCGACTGCTCCGCCAGTCGCTCCATGTTCAAGCCCTGGTTGCGCCGCCACAATGCCAGCAAGCTCCCCAGCACAATCCGCGTCACCAAAACCGCGCTGTCGGTGCGCCGGACCAGCCTTGGTTTGGTCCAAGGCAGACCGCCGCCCGCGCCCACTTCCGAGTCGCCTTCCAGTTCCGCGCTCTTTTCATACCACTCTTTCGGTAAATCAAGTTTCATGGCGTTGTTGTTTTTGGGCAGAACTTGTCCGCCGCTGTTTCACTCATTTCAAAATACTCCATACCTTTAGCTGAATCGAATCCTTTATCTTCCATCCCGCACTTCAGGTAAAACGGTTCGGCTGCGGACAGCGAATGTAAGGCAATCCGCCCGCCATAGCCCTTTCGACGGCTTAACTCCACCGCCGCCGCCACCATCGCTCCGCCCACGCCCTTGTAGCGCGGCGGCGTCTGCACCTCGGGACGATTCCACGGCGCGGTCGCCAGCCAGCCCACGTAAATCAAGGGCTGGCCGTTCACGCCTTCGGCGACTTCGTTTATCATCATTCCCTGCAATTCACCGTCACGGACAATCGCAAACAAACTGCACTTCGGATCACTCCGGTAATGATTGGCGATGGGCCGCCACTTCCAATGGGAGTCCTCCGGTGTTGCTTCATCGGGCAATCCTTCACAGTGGGCGTCCATCGCCTTTGCCCAGCGGGCTTCCCACGATTGCAGATGCTCCTCGGCGATGTCGTCGCACAACTCGGCTTCCACCATTTCTCGCGTCGCGGCCCGTTGCAATTGAATCTTGGATTTCTCCATATCATCACCTTCGGCAATGCGCGGATGCTACTACTTGCCAACTGAACACGGCAATATTCGTTTGCCCACCTCCATTTCGTCAGCCAGTCGCGCCGGCTTGTCCGCCGAAGCCTTGGCGGAGGCGGATTCCTCCGCCATGCCGGGCGGGAACTGGATGTCGAGGTTTTCGACGGAAAGCTTGCCGGAGATGAGGCGGGGCAAAAGCAGGTCGCGGGTTTGCTTTAGTCGCTCGGACTGCTGTTTCAGGAGATGCCTCTGCCGAAATAGCGGCTCGGCCTTCTCATGGAAACTCGTCAGCAAATCATCCGTTGGGACAAGCAGCTTGGCTTTCTCAAAATCATCGAAGCTCGTCGCGGGATAGGCTGAACCTTTGGCAACTGTCGTCATTTGATCCACGAACGGATTGCTCGTGACCGCAAAGAACAGGAACGAGCACGGCGTTGCTGGGTTTGGGCGAATCACAGCGAAGCCGGTCGAAACGATCAGATTTTCCGGTGGATCATAAATCAGGCAGTAAGCGCGATTCGCGGGACGGACAGATGACCAGATGACATCACCATGTTTCACGCGGCGACGTGCCCGACCCGGAGCGTCCGCAGAAGCGTACGGCGTCACCTCATCGATTCGGTTGGTGCTGACTGAACTGATATCGACGTAAAGAATTGATTCCGGTTTATCCCGGCGGCTGATGCTGGATGGATTTATCGAGGCCAATTCCTTCAATTCAGCGACTCGCCATCCCTGCGGAATGCCTTTGACCTTCTTCGCCTTTTCGTGGCTGGGGAAGCGGAGGCGGACGAACCATTCGCGGTAGATTTCCTCGGCCAGCTTTTCCAGCAACGCGATGCGCCGCTGGTTGTTTTCAATCAGCTCATCATACGCCGAAAGTATCGCGGCGACTTTTCGCTGGGTTGGCAGCTCCGGGATTTGCAACTCTGTGTGGTTCTTGAAGGCGGTGTATTGAAACCTCGAAACGCCGGTGTGCTGAATGTTGAAGACCGACATGTAGCCACTGCGATGCAACGTCTGAAGCAAATAGTAGATGAACCGGGGTGAATACTTCTCCCTGTCCAGACGCAGATGCCGACTAAAACTGGCGCACAGCACCGGAATATCTGAGTGGTGATTGAAGAACGACTGTTTCAAGAGTGCGCTTCGTCCAGTTGACTGCGTGGACGTGCCGCCTGCGGTTTCGAGAATGATGTCGCCCGGCTGAAGACGTTTTCGATCCGCGATGTGGTTCTTGATCCAGCGCCTTGGAAACTCTGCGGCTGGATTGTCGAGGTCAGCGAAATCTGTTCCGCGAATAATGATTGATTCGCGCGAGCCGACTGTTTCTTCGCCGTTGCCCCACTCGCCGTCCTTGCTGTCAACGAGGAGCTTCGCAAATGGCGTCTTGTTCCAATTGCTCATGCGTCGCCTGTAAGAGCTTTGATGTTGGCGGAGATGCCAGCCTCAAGGTTTGACGAAACTCGGTTCAATTTCACGAGATTATCACCAAGATTGAGCAAGTCAGAAATGAACTCCTCTTCCGTCTTGCCGTCTTCCTCGATCACCACACCGACGTGGCGTCCCGGGTTCAGTGAATACTCCTGCTCCTCTACCTTCGCAGGACTGGCGAGCTTGCAGAGGCCGGTCACGTCTTCGTATTCCGCATTGGGGAATCGCTCCTGCAACCAATGGATGTGCTGGTAGAAGATTTCGGCGTTCTTTACTTCCGTATGCAACGCCTCCAGCGCGGTCTTAAGCGTCTTGGTCTTGCGGTCGGTCGAGCCGCGTTTGCCGTCTTTCTGCGCCTGCTCAGCCTGCTGCTTTTCGTGCTGGCGCACTATCTTGTCCAGTTGCTTCACGCCTTCGTGCAGCGCGGTAAAAAAGGGATCGAAGGCTTCCCGCAACTGGTGCTGGGCTTTGTTTTTTGCATCGACGGCCTTTTCGCCAGCGTGTTTCTCGCAGTATCGCGCGTAGCAGTTCTGGAGTTTGCTGAGCCCGGCCCATTGTTTCACGAGTTCGCCCACGGCCTGTTTCCCGGCGGCGTCCTTCAGCACTTCGAGCAGTTGCGCGGAGATTGGCTCGACGCGCGTTTTGCTCTCGATGAGGTGTTCCATGCCCGCCGCGAAGTAGCGGTCCACGAGTTTCACGAACTTTTCGCGCCGGCCTTTGTAGAGCTGGCTGATAATGGCGACGTTCTGAATCTGCTCCTCGGAGAACTCGCGGTGGGCGCGGTCGATCTGGGTGAAGATGTTCCGGGCATCAATGAAGAGGATGCGGTCGTCGGTCTTGGCCTTGTCGAAGAACCAGAGCGTGGCCGGGAGCGTGACGGTGTAGAACATGTTCGAAGGCAGCGTCAGCATCGCGTAGATGAAATTTTTCTCGATCAACGTGCGGCGGATGCCGGCCTCGGAATGGCGGGCGTCGGAGGCTGCGTTGGACATGACGAGCGCGGCGCGGCCTTTCGGCTTCAGCGAGGTGGCAAAAAGATTGATCCAAAGGTAATTGCCGTTCGGGACGGTTTCCTTGCCCGCGTCGGCTTTCTTCGCTTTCGATTTATTGCGCGGGATGCCGTAGGTGTTGAAGCGTTTGTCCTTCTCCACGCTGCTGAGGCTCACGTCGTCCACGTTGAACGGCGGATTGGCGAGCACGTAGTCGAACGCGCCGAAGCTGCCGTGCGGATCGTCGTAGTAGGTGTTGGCCTTCATGACCTTTCCGCGCAGGCCATTCACCGCGAGGTTCATCTTGGCGAGGTTGACGGTTTCCAGCGTCTTTTCCTGCCCGTAAACGAATACGCTGCTGTCGTCGTCCTTGAGTTCCTGGCGATGCGCCTCGATGAACTGAGCCGACTGCACAAACATGCCGCCTGAGCCACACGCCGGATCGAACACCTTGCCACCGTGCGGCTCGATCATCTCGACCATCAGGCGGACGACGGACCGCGGCGTGAAGAACTCGCCGCCCTTCGACCCTTCGCTGCGGGCAAACTCGGCGAGGAAGTATTCGTAAATCTGACCGAAGAGGTCGCCGCTGAAGTCCGCCGGGATGTTCGCGAAGTTCTTCAGCAGTTGATTCGGGATGTTCTTCGTCTTCTCGTCGCGCGTGAGGCGGAAGTATTCGTCCTTTGGCAGGACACCTTCGAGTTCCGGTTTGTATTCCTCGACGGCCTTCATCGCCTCTTTGAGCGCCTTTGCGATGTCCTTTTCCTCTGGAAGATTCAGCAGGTACTCGTAACGCGCGTGGTCCGGCAGATAGAACCCGCACTTCTCAATGGCGATATCCGAGAGCTTCTTCTCGCGCCGCGTGCCTTTCAACTTCTGGTATTCCGCGAGGATGCCGGCCTCCTGCCGACGATAGTTGTTGTCGGCAAACTTGAGGAAGATCAATCCCAGCACTGGCGTGGCATACTCGCTGGATTTGAGGTCGGAGTTGGCGCGCAGGTTGTCCGCGGCGCTCCAGAGATCCGTTTCGAGCTGTTTGAGTTGGTCGCGGGTCATCGTGCGCTTCGTATTACCCAGGCCATGTCCGCCAGCAACCATGCCGTGCTGGTGAGCACGGTCAGATCGCGGAGGCGGCAGTTACGGAATGAATTCATTGAGTCAAGGTGCGGGCATCGTATTTCAAAACCGCATTCGGGCAATTCAAAATCCTGGAGTCTTCATGCGGACAGCGGGGATAGGATTGGGGCCAATCGACGGACGACAAATGGGGTGGATCACGTATTAAGTGCACGTGCGGTCATTGCAAGGATCGCGAGGAGGATCGCGATCACAATCTAACACGCTATTCGCTGTCCAATATCGAAGGGTTTCACGATTTCAAATCGAACGGAAACACAGGTTCGGGACAGAACTGCACTTATTTCGGTGGTGATTGCAGAGGATCTGATAGTCGAATTAACGGCGCCGCCCTTGGTCCTTCCCCCGCTTTACCCGACTCGATTGCTGATTCGAACGTTGCAAGAGAGGCTTGGAATCAACCGGCGCCAGTTCGAAATCCACCTGCTTCTTAAACGAATCCACTTTGAAGATGACGACCCGAATCTTTTCTCCGAGCCGAATCGTGCGGCGTGTTCGGCGTCCGACAAGTTTGCATCGCCGCGCATCCAAAACATAGAAATCATCCTTCAGAGCCGACAGATGAACCAACCCGCTCATTCCAAGGCCCTGAACATCAATGAAGAAACCAAAGTTCCGTATGTCCGTAACCAGCGCCTCGTACTGGACACGGTCTCCCGAGCGAAGTTGTTTTTCCAAGTACGCGAATAGTTTGACATCGCGACTTGCTCGTTCGGCATCGCTGGAATTCCGTTCCGTTCCGGAGAGATGATCCGCGGTTTTCCTGAGGCTGTCGATCGATTCACCGTGCCGTTCGAAGAGCGCGCGATGCACGACTAGATCGGCGTATCGACGAATGGGCGAAGTGAAGTGGGTGTATTGCTTCTTGCTGAGACCGTAATGCCCCAACGGTTCGACCGCATAACGCGCGCGCATCATCGATTTTAGAAACCCAATCTGCAACGCCGGTCCGATCGGCAAACCCTCAAGCCGCCGGAGAAGCTTCTGAATCTCGCCACGATGGGTCAGGTTTCCGCACGGGATTTCCCGGCTTAATACCTCCTCTCGAAATTCCCCAAGCCGCCGTTCGTTCGGAGGCTCATGAATCCGATGCACCGCCGGGCGCGACAACGCCATTAACCGGCCGGCTACCGTTTCATTCGCTAGGAGCATGTACTCTTCGATCAATTGGTGCGAAATGTCGTTTTCCACTCTGTCGATCGATGCGACGCGCCCGCTCTCATCCAGACGAATCTTCGTTTCCGGAAAATCAAGATTCAATGCTCCCGCCCGGAACCTCCTTCGTCGCAGCGACTGAGCCAATTGATGCGCCAAATGGAGCATCTGCTCAATCTGATTTCCCGGAGGCCCTTCCAAAACCGAAAGCGCCTGCCGGTACGTGAACCGCCTTTTTGACCGGATCACCGCCGGATAAAACTTCGCACGCAAGATAATCCCGTCACTTCCAAGATGAATCTCGACGCACTTGGTAAACCGGTCCTCATTGGGTTTTAGAGAACAAAGATCATTGCTCAACTTCTCGGGAAGCATCGGAATGACGCGATCGACGAGATAAGTGGAATTCCCCCGCTTGCGCGCTTCCAGGTCCAACGCGCTCCCCGCGCGAACGTAGTGTGAAACATCGGCGATATGCACCCACACCTTCCATTGGCCGTTTGGCATCGACTCGACGCAGATCGCATCGTCAAAATCCTTCGCGTCATCCGGATCAATCGTAACCGCATTCTGTTCCCGGCAATCCACGCGCCGCCTCGCTCCCCCCTCCTCGCCGCGGCCATCCGCGTCGCCTTGGCGAATTTGACCCGCCTCATCAAGTACGCTTCGAGGAAAGTGCAATGGCAAATCGTGCTGGCGCAACACGGACAACATGTCCACCCCCTCTTCATCTGGAGGCCCAAGCACCTCGATGATTTCACCCTCCGGATTTGTGTGCCGCGATTCCCAAACATCGAGCCGCGCAACGACCTTGTCGCCAGCTCTGGCCGGACGTCCAACATCTCGCGCGGGCGGCACATAAATGTCGTGCGGAATGCGCGGATCATCCGGAATCACATACCAAAACCGCCCGCTCTCGCACAATGTTCCGACGATCTGGGTCCGGCGCCGCTCCAATATGCGGACGACAGTGCCTGTCGCGGCTTCCGCGCCCGGCTTAACCACCCTCTTTGGAGATACATCGCGGCGCACCAAAACATAATCATTGTGCAATGCGGTGGATGTCTCAGTCACATTGACAATGATTTCACCCTGCCCGGGATCATCCGGTTGAAGGATGCCTTTCCCCTGCCGGGTCATTCGAATGATTCCGGGAACTAGATCGGCATCGCGCGGAATGATGTAGCGATTTCCTTTTATTCGCGCGATGCGCCCAGTGCCCGCCAAGGAAACCAGTGCCGTCTGCAACTGCTGCTGTTGGTTCGGCTGAAGCCTCAGTTTCTTCAGCAATTCTGGGATATTGAGCGGAACGTAATCTTTTCGTTCCAAAAGTTTTAATATTCTTTCTTCCATAGGGACCGGCGCATTCATGCGCGCTTGCGGGCTTTCAAATGAATTCAGCGAGACTGATCCACCTCCACGAGACTCTGCATTGGACTATGGCAGCCCCCATGCCTGACGTCAAGCTGATCCCAAACGGCGCAATTCCGCGCGTAAGAATATCAGCCGGTCTTCATGCTTGACCATTCAATTTGGCCCGCTCATTTTTGCGCGGTGCCGAAAACCTCTCCAGATCCGAGCGCGATAACTCCGCTCCACGAACGCTTTCTATTTTCAAGAATCATCACAGGCGCGCTTTTCCGATCCAGCCGGATTCTGCTCTGCTTGGTTTTGGGGCTTGCCATCCCGCCGAAGTCGCAGGCCGACACAACGGAACCGGAGAAGTCGGTGATTCACATCATGTGTTTCAGTCAGGAACCGGTGTGGGACGCTCCATGGCGATTCACTTCCGTAAGGCGAGGAACAGGTTCTGGTTTTGTGATTGAAGGAAAGCGGATCATGACGAATGCGCATGTCGTGAGCTGGGACCGGCAGATCTTAGTGAAGCGATATCAAGATCCCAGGCAATACATTGCCACGGTTGAATTCATCGCTCACGACTGTGACCTTGCCATTCTGCGCGTCGAGGATGAGCGCTTCTTTGACGGCCTCGAACCACTCGAGTTCGGCGAGCTGCCCAAGGTTCGTTCTACCGTTGTCACATACGGTTACCCGGCGGGCGGCGAGCAAATCTCCTACACGCGAGGCGTTGTTTCCCGCATCGACATCAACAGCTACGTTCACCAGGGAAATCGCTCCTTTCTTGGAGTTCAGACCGACGCCGCGATAAATCCCGGCAACAGCGGCGGACCGGTAATTCAGGATGACCGGGTTGTCGGCGTGGCGTTCCAGGGAACGCCGGGACTCGAGAACACAGGATTCTTTATTCCCCATCCGGTAATCCAACATTTTCTCATAGATATCGCCGACGGGACCTATCACGGCTTTCCACAAGCGGGAATTCGTTTGGTCGCGACGCAGAATCCGGCTTACCGGCGCTTTCTGGGACTCCCGGACAACGATTCCGGCGCCCGAGTGGATAGCCTGGTCGAGATACCAAGCACACGGGAAGTCATTCGCGAGGAAGACGTCATCCTGCAGATCGGGCCCTATCCTGTGGGATCCGACGGGACGATTCTTTACGAAGGGAACCGAGTGTTTGGAGCAATGGCTTTCCAAGAGGCCCAGCACGGGGAAAGCGTTTCACTTAAACTCTGGCGGGATAGGAAGGAGATCGAAGTTTCGCTGCCTGTTTTCCACTACGACGGAGACAACGAGGCAGGCAATCAGTATGGAACGCCGCCAAGGTACTTCGTCTATGGAGGGTTGATATTCACGCCACTCTGCATGGATTACCTGAAAACTTTCGGACGCAACTGGGCCGACGCTGCCAACGCGGAACTCGTCTATGAAATCTTTTACCGCCGCCATGAGGACCCGCAGAATACTCGACCCGAACCAATCGTGCTGGCGGATACACTGGCCGATCCGGTCAATGCCAATTTCATCATTCATCGCCGCGCGCTTGTTGATAAGGTCAATGGAATCCGGATCAACAGCCTTGACGATGTGATTCGCGCCTTCGAAACGGCCACCGCGGACCAGCACGTGATCGAGTTTATTCCCCACCAGGGGTTCGAATGTTTGGACAGGAACGAGGCGGCGCAAGCGAACAACCGAATTCTGCAAACCTATAGTGTCCCCAGCGACCGACGCCTATGAACCGCCGTCCAAAAATATCCACAATACAGGGGCGCCTCCATGGACGCTCCGAGCGCCACTCTCTTTGGGCGATCGTTGTCTGTTTCCTATTCCTGGGAAGCGATGCTCGATGCGCATTGTCACAAACCGCCAACTGGGAAAACAGCATTGTCACTCTGGACGCCACGAGGAAACAGTATGACCATTTTCAGCCGTGGACGCGGCGCCTGCAAAGCCGGAAAAAGGCCGGGCTGGTTCTTGACGGGAAAGAGATCCTGACGACGGCGGACGAAATGTTCGACCGCACACTGGTGCGGATTCAGAAGCATGGGCGCGGCAAGTGGTTCATTGGCGATGTCAGTTGGATTGATTACCACGCGAATCTGGCAATCGTCACCACGAAGGAAGCAGGATTTTGGGAAGATTTGGAACCGGTTCAACTGCCCAGCCGTCACGCTGTCTCGGAGACGATGCAGATTGTCCGCTGGCGTGAAGGTCGGCTCGAGTCGCGCAAAGTGGAGTACAGCCAGTTCACAGTCGATACCGGTGATCTGAGTTTCGTTCCACGCATTCTTCTTGAACTCAGCTCCGAGATCCAAGGAACCGGCTGGGGCGAGCCGGTGATTTCCGGCGGGAAGGTTCTAGGACTTGCCGTGCAACATACCGGGAACAAAATCACAGCGCTGCCAACGTCCTTCATCGAACCCATTCTCGGCGCACGGCGCTCCGGTGAATATCGAGGTCTGGGGTATTTCGACTTTTACTGGCAAGCCACCTCGAATCCACAATCCCTGGATTACTTAAAACTTGAGGGCGAGCCTCGCGGCGCGATGGTCATCGAAGTTCCCTCCCGTCCGGGCGCGCCGTCCGTTCTGCGGCCCAAGGATATCATCCTCAGAATCGACGGTTTCGAAATCGACACACAAGGAGACTACATCGACCCGGACTACGGGCATCTTCTGCTTGAGAACTTGGCGACGAGAGGCAAATGGGCCGGGGACAATGTTCCCATGACGATCTCTCGCGGCGGCGACGTGATGGAAATACAATACCGCCTGCCGAAAGCCGATTTTTCAACCGCGCTTGTGCCAGACTCCACCTACGATCAGGAACCCGAGTATTTCATTCTTGGCGGACTGGTTTTCCAACCGCTCAACGATCCATTCTTACGAGGGTGGGGTCCGGACTGGAAACGCCGCTCGCCGTTTCGGATTTACTATTTCAACAATCAAAGTCCGACTCCGGAGCAACCCTCGCTCGTGCTCCTGTCACAAGTGTTGCCCGATGTTTTCAATCTCGGATATCATGACCTGAAGTATCTCGTCGTGGATCGTGTCAACGGCGTGAAAATATCCAACCTCCGCGAGCTGAGCGAAGCTTTCAAAACGCCTCGCGCGGGCTTCCACGTCGTCGAGTTCATGCAAAGCGACTCGCTTCGCCGGCTTGTCCTTTCGACAGAGGATCAGGCCCAGGCCACCCAGCGAGTGCTAAGCCGATACGGGATTCCGCACGATCGCCACTTTGCCCCGCCGTCCTCGGAACAAGAAGCGGCAGCGAAGAACTAGTCCCATCGCACCGAGAATACGGACACCGGCCATATCGCCGAACGCTGGGATTTCGTGATAACGAAATTGATTCGAGCTTGTTTGAACAGCGCGTCATGAAAGTAGCGCGATCGACAGTAACGAACCCAGTAATGAACCCACTCACGAATGCTCGATTCCGACCACTCGCACGATTTCCTCCAGCGGAGTCTGACCGTCGATCACGCGCCGCAAGCCCATCTTCCATAGAGTTTTCATCCCTTGTTCAACGGCAACCTCCTGAAGAGCGCGGGTCGGCAGCTTTTGAAGCGTCGCGTCGCGCATGACTTCGTTGACAACCAACATTTCCGTTAACGCTGTGCGTCCATTGTAACCGGTTTGCATGCATTCCGCGCAACCGACACCGCGCCGAAACGAGGCGGTTTCCGCGACATCCTGAGGCAGCATGCGCAGCAGACCCGAATCGGGCTGGTAAGGTTCCGAGCACAAGGGACAATTCCTGCGGATTAACCGGAGTCCCACGACACCCACTATGCTCGACGCAAGCAAGAACGGCTCGATATCCATATTAATCAGCCTGGCGAACACACCCGCAGTGCTTCCGCTGTGAATCGTGCTAATCACCAGATGTCCGGTTAATCCCGCTTGAACGGCAATCGTAGCCGTTTCCGGATCGCGGATCTCACCGATCATGATTACTTGCGGATCCTGCCGCATCAATGAGCGAAGAGCAATCGGGTAGGTGAATTCGCGCCCCGGATTGATCTGCGCCTGGCTGATCATGGGGAGATTGAATTCCACCGGATCTTCCACGGTGCTAATGCTGATCGTGGGACCATATCGATGCACCAAATGGCAGAGAGCGGAATAGATGACCGTTGTCTTTCCCGCTCCGGTTGGGCCCGTGAGCAGAATCAATCCGTTTGGCCTGTCGAGCAGGCCCGCCAGCGTTTTGAGCGTGTCTTCGTCAAAACCGAGACTGGAAAGCTCAAATGTGCGATTGCGCGAATCGAAGATGCGAATGACGATTTTTTCTCCGCGCACGGTCGGAAAAACGGAAATTCGGAGTTCCACTCCGGCGGTATCCGGTCCCGCGGGCGCGTGCCCTTCTTGAGGGAGATCCGTCTGGTAGCTGATGAGATTCGCCATCACTTTGAGCCGGCCGGAGATTCTTTCCATCAAATCCAGCGGCAAATGCACCAACTCCGTAAGAACGCCACTGAGACGCACTCGCACGACCAACGTGCTCTCCCAAGGTTCGATATGAATGTCGCTGCCCCCCGCCTGAACCGCGTCTTGCACCAAATGGCTTACTAGTTGTCCGATCTCAATCCCGGGCGGATCAGAGATCGATTGAAGGTATTGAGTTGTCTTGTTCACAGTTTGAATTCGGGATCCGGGTTGAGAGTTTCGTTATGCACCCAAACTAGCAGAATCGAGGCCATAAAATGCTTTTCACGGTTGACCCGCGTCGAATCGGCTACTTTCATATCGGGAATACTTGAACCTATGCCATACTCCAGACTTCTCGCTCTCTTATTTTCCAGCGCTCTCTTAACGACCTCCTATGGAGCCGATCCTATTCCGAAAGAATCGGTCCGTCCCAATATCATTCTGATTCTGGTAGATGATCTCGGTTGGACAGATTTGTCGTGCATGGGAAGCCAGTTCTACGAGACGCCCCATATCGACAGGCTGGCGGCGCAAGGAACTCGTTTTACCCAGGCCTATTCCGCATGCACGGTTTGTTCACCCACAAGAGCCGCAGTTCTGACGGGCCGATATCCGGCCAGGCTTCATCTCACTGACTGGATATCGGGCCATGTGCGTCCCCACGCGAAGCTCAAAGTCCCGGACTGGACCATGTTTCTGCCGCATGCGGAGAGAACCATCGCCGAAGCCCTGAAACCGAACGGTTACATTTCGGCAAGCATCGGAAAATGGCACTTGGGCGGCGAACCTTACTGGCCCGAAACTCAGGGATTCGATCGTAATATTGGGGGATATCATCGCGGCCAGCCACCAAGCTACTTTGCTCCCTACAAGATCCCCACTCTGCCAGAAGGACCGGACGGAGAATTTCTGACCGACCGCGAATCCCTCGAAGCCACTTCGTTTATCGAAGCGAACAAGGATCGCCCTTTTTTTCTTTACCTCCCACACTATGCCGTCCATACGCCCATTCAGGCGAAAAGCGAGGTTGCGGCGAAGTATCGCGCCAAAGTCCAGAAAGGCGCACCGCACACGAATCCCACCTATGCGGCTCTCATCGAGAGCGTCGATGACAGCGTTGGCCGCATCACCCAAAAGCTGGACGAACTGAACTTGAGCAATCGAACAATTATCATTTTCACTTCTGACAATGGAGGGTTGATTCCGATAACATCGAACCCCCCTCTCCGCGCCGGAAAAGGTTCGGCTTACGAGGGCGGTGTTCGCGTTCCGCTGATCATTAAATGGCCAAATGTCACGACGCCTGGAAGTGTCAATCCGGAACCTGTCATCAGCACCGACTTCTTCCCCACGGTGCTCGAAATGACCGGAACAGCGCTGCCCACGGATCAGGAACTGGACGGAGAAAGTCTGGTTCCCCTCCTGAAACAATCAGCGAAACTTCAGAGAACCTCGATCTTTTGGCACTACCCGCACTATCACCCAGGCGGCGCCACTCCTTACGGCGCGGTCCGCGACGGCGATTATAGGCTGATTGAGTTTTACGAAGATCAACACATCGAGATGTTCAATCTCGCGACCGATCCCAGCGAGACACTCAACATTGCAAATCAGTTGCCGGAGAAACGGAACGATCTCTCCCGAAAACTTGCCCACTGGCGGGATGGAGTGAAGGCGCAGATGCCCTCGAACAATCCCGATTATGACCCATCCAGTGGAAAAGCCCCCCCGTGGGTTATGCGATCATCCGATGACGGAACAATTCTGCTCCACGCGAAAGACGCGTCCGTTCATGGCGCCTTGGTGCGTTACGAACCGCAACCGCACAAAAACACACTGGGATACTGGGTGAATGCCAGCGACTCTGTGAGCTGGGACTTTGAGGTAGAACGAGCCGGCAGTTTTCGAGTCTCTATTCTTCAGGGTTGCGGTCCGCGCAGCGGTGGAAGCGAAGTCGAGTTTCGCGTGGGCAGCCAAGTGCTTCCCGTCACGGTGATCGCGACAAAAGGTTTTCAGGATTTTCTTGAACGCAACATCGGCGTGCTGCGATTCGAATCGGCTGGGCGCTACAAGCTCACCGTCAACCCGGTTAAGAAGCCGGGGCAGGCGGTCATGGATCTTCGCGAAGTCCGCCTAATTCCCGTCCGGTGATGCCCGATTATCCGCAAGCACCCGCGTGGGTCGGTGAGATCCTTCACGAAGGAATCGTCATTCCGGCTCATCCCTTGGCGTTAACAAGACAGCGAAAACTCGACGAAAGACGTCAGCGCGCTCTGACACGGTATTATCACGCGGCTGGGAGCGGCGGCGTTGCCGTGGGAGTTCACACCACGCAGTTCGAAATTCGGCTTCCTGAATTCGGCCTGTTCAAACCGGTGCTCGAACTGGCAACGGAGACTCTTAGAGAACAGGATGCCGCCGTTGGGCGAAAAACAGTGCGGATTGCCGGAATTTGCGGACCCACAAAACAGGCTGTTGCCGAAGCTGAGCTCGCTCGGGAAACCGGTTATCACTTGGGGCTTCTGTCGTTGGGCGCTTTGGGGAAAACGCCAGATAACGCGCTTATCGAACATTGCAGAACGGTGGCTCAGCATTTCCCAATTATGGGGTTTTATCTGCAGCCAGCCGTGGGCGGCCGGCTCTTATCCGTCGGCTTCTGGCGCGAGTTCGCGAGCATTCCGAATCTGCTCGCGATAAAGATTGCTCCATTTAATCGATATCAAACCTTCGACGTAGTCCGTGCCGTTGCCGAAGCCGGTCGCGCGAACGACATCGCTCTCTACACTGGAAACGACGACAACATCGTTCTCGATCTTCTCACAACGTACACAATTCCCAAATCCGATGGCGCCGTGAGTCTGCGCATGACCGGTGGATTGCTTGGGCATTGGGCATGCTGGACGAAAAATGCCGTCGCACTTTTGAACCGGTGCAAGATCGATCGCGAAGGAGGACAGATACCCGCGGACTTGCTAACGCTGGCCGGGAAAGTGACCGACTGCAACGCAGCTTTTTTTGACGCGGCAAATCAATTTGCTGGTTGCATTCCTGGAATTCACGAAGTTCTCCGCAGGCAGCGGCTTTTGGAAAATACGTTCTGTTTGAAGTCCGAAGAAACTCTTTCTCCAAGCCAATCCGAGGAGATTGATCGAGTTTATCACGCTTACCCGGAGTTGAATGATGACGTGTTTGTCGCAACTCATCTGGACGCATGGCTGGCCGGTTAAACAGGCTGTAACCATTTCCTTCCTCGCCCCGTCATACTCTCCAACGATTCCGACAGGAGTGGTCCGAACGGATCAGATCGCAATGTCTTTCGGAGGCGCGAAGAGAAAGCGTCGTGTGTAACAGGCGCTCTTCATGAACCTAGCAAGCGGTCCGCTTCGCCTGACACGATTTAAGATATTATGATAAACAGAAGAGAAATACTTGTTAGCCGCAATTCCGGGCGCCCGACTCCGTTGGTCGATCAGGCTCCAATCATTACAAGTTCCAACTTGGATTGGAGGGGAATCCTCCTCGAGGTGCATGAAATTCCGTCGTACGAGAGCAATGATGTCTTCCTTCAGAATGACACCGTGTTTCTTCACCTGAGCGAGCCCGTAACGGTATCTTGGAGGGACGACGAACAGGTATTCTCGAGAGACGTGCTGCAAGGCCACGTAACCATCATTCCACGGTGGCTGCGCCATTCGGCGCGGTGCGACGCCACGTGTCGCTTCCTCATGCTCTCGCTCACGCCCGATTTTCTGGCGGATTCGGTTGCCGAATGGGGAACGTCCGACCGGCTGGAGCTTTCCTTTGCCTACAGTCACGACGATCCGTTTGTTCGAGAACTCTGTCTTGCACTAATGAAGGAAGTGGAAACTGGCGCGTCCGGCGGACGCCTTTATGGCGAATCACTGGGAGCCTCGCTGGCGGTTCACTTGATTCAAAATTACTCGTCAGGAAAAACCCGTGCGCACGATTGCAGGGGAGGCCTTGCGAAGTACAAGCTGCGGCAAGCCGTTGAATTCATTCACAGCAATCTCGCTGAGGATTTCTCGTTAAAAACACTGTCTGATCTGGTGGCGCTAAGCCCGTTCCACTTCACACGCATGTTTAAGAAATCTACCGGACTGCCACCTCACCAATATTTGATCAAATGCCGGGTTAAACGGGCGAAACAGTTATTGCTCAGCTCCTCCGAAAGCCTTGCCAATATTGCAGTGCAGTCCGGGTTCTGTGATCAAAGCCACTTCACGGCTCATTTCAAACGCGCCTACGGCGTAACGCCGAAAACTTTTCTCCATCACGAAATCAGGACCAAACAACCGGGCTGACAAAGCCGCATTCGAACCCGACGACGGTCCTTGCGAGACCAATAAATCGGCAGAGGGTCGCAGCAAAATTCGTGTCAAATTTATGCTTGATCTTGATGCCAACCTTCAGCGGTACGGCATCAATGCGGGGACAATCGCGCTATGCACCTCGTCAACAGGCAAATCCCCGTTAATCTCGATTAAACGCCCGGAACTTTCGTAATGTTGCAATAGCGGCTCAATGCCTCTTTGGAACATTTTGACTAAAGTGCTAATCACCTCCGGCTTATCCTCATCAAGGTGCCGTAGATGCTCCCCCTGGCAACGTTGCCTCGGACACACTTTAAAAGGCGACGAAGCCAGGTGAAATTCCTCGAGGCATAGATGGCAAATCCGGCGCTCCGAAAGTCGCTTTATTACCTGCTCATCCGAAACGTCCAGATAGATTACGACATCAAATTTCCGGCCCATTTCACTCAACGTGTTTTCAAGAAAAGCCGCTTGAAATGTCGTCCGAGGAAACCCGTCAAAAATGATTCCTTGGTTTGGAGAGGTCGTCCATATCCACTCTTCGACCAGCCCATTGACGATGTCATCCGGCACCAGATCACCCTTCGCGATATACTTCTGCGCAATCTTACCCAACGGAGTGTGCTGTTTGACACCAGCACGAAATGCGTCTCCGGACGCAAAAACAAGCAGGTTAAAATCTTTAGCTAATCTGCTAACTTGTGTTCCCTTGCCCGCACCCTTTGTGCCAACAATCGAAATATTCATCGGTTCTACGCTGTGGTTCGAAGCCAGCAACCTACAAATATCTCAGTTGCATGTATAGGGGAAAATTGCCAGGGCAGGAGTTCTAATTTTACCCGGAGCGCGGCTGTGTCTTCCCGACCAGCCGCAGCACGTCCGAACAACACCAAGCGAT